>CAIRYL010000029.1 GCA_903882825.1 uncultured Candidatus Peregrinibacteria bacterium
CAGAGTTGGAGGAAGAGGAAGAAAAAAAAGAAGAAAAAATCTATGATGAAAAAGACCGAGAAAATATTAAAAAAGAAATCGAAGCTCTTAAAAAATACTACGAACTTGCCGTTTCTATTGAACACAATGCTAAGGGAGATGCTTTGCTCACGGCTCTTCAAAAAGGATTTACAAAACTTCATGAATTGGGAGGAAATGAAAAAGCGATTATTTTCACCGAATCTACGAGAACTCAAAAATATTTAAAAGAACTTCTGGAAAGCCAAAAAGAATATGAAGGGAAGGTGACTCTTTTTAATGGCTCTAATACTGACGAAAAATCAAAAGAGATTTACAAAGAATTTATCGAGAAATATAAGGGAACAGAAAAACTCACGGGATCAAAAACTGCCGATATGAGGTCTGCTCTTGTGGAACATTTTCAAGAGTGCGACAAAATCCTTATTGCGACCGAAGCCGCCGCAGAAGGAATCAATCTTCAATTTTGTAGCCTGGTGCTCAATTATGTCTTCCGTGGAATCCGCAACGAATTGAGCAAAGAATTGGACGATGCCATCGATATGGGCAAAAACATGATGTGGTCGTGATCAATTTTTTGAACCAAAAAAACGAAGCCGATAAACGAGTATATACACTTTTAAAAGAAAAATTTCAGCTTTTTGATGGAGTTTTTGGAGCCAGTGATGAAGTGCTTGGAGTAATTGGCTCAGGTGTAGATTTTGAAAAACAAATTGTGAGAATTTATCAGGAATGTCGAACTTCCGAAGAAATTACGGTAGCGTTTGAAGATCTCCAAAAAAGTATGGAGGAAAATATCGCCGAAGAGATGGGCAAAACTCGCCAAACGCTTCTGGAACATTTTGATGAAGAAGTACATGAAAAGCTGAAAGGAAGCCAAAAAGAAAGCAAAAATTTTCTCGATAAAAGCCAAGAATATCTTTGGGATTTAGCCCGAGTATTTTTGCAATATTTTGCCGATTTTAACGATGGCGAGTATTGTCTTGATCTTCATACCGCTCCAGCAGAAGGCATTCCCACGGGAAAGTATCATATGGATTACAAAAAAAACGAACCGCATCATTTTCGGCTCGGATGTCATCTCGCAGTATGGATTATTGCTCAGGCGAAAAAACAAGAAACCAAGACAGCAGAAGTGGTTTTTGATTACTCGGGGGCAAAGAAAAAAATATCGATTTTAGAAAACTTGGTGGGGAAAAATGGCTCTATGACTCTTACGCTTCTTACTGTACAGGGAGTAGAAAAGGAAGAATATTTGTTCTTTTCTGGGATACAAGAAAACGGAGAAGAACTCGATGAGGAACAGTGTCGAAGAATGTTGGGAGTTTTGTCTCAAGAAGGAAATATTGTTTCTCCAAAAGATCTTTCTTCTGTATTCCAAAAACAAAAAAAGAAGGTTTTATTTGATATATCAGAACGGAACACTGGGTTTTTTAATGAAGAAGAGGAAAAACTTACCAAATGGGCAGAAGATCAAAAAGCAAGTCTTGAAAAAGAAATGAAAGATACAAAAAATATTCTCCGTGATTTCACAAAACAATCTCGACAAGAATCAGATCTTCAAAAGAAACTGGTGATTCAGAAAAAAATACGAGAAACGGAAAAAACTCTTTCTCGGCTGAGAAAAGATATTTTTGTAGCGGAAGATGCTATTGATGAAAAACGAGAAAAACTTATTGAAGAGCTAGAAAAAAGACTCATTCAAAGTACAATGGAAGAGCCTCTTTTTGCCCTGCAATGGAAAGTGATTTGATTTTTTAACTTTTGAAAATGAGTTCTCAAATTTATGCCTTTATTGATAGCCAAAATCTGAATCTCGCTATTCGAGATTTGGGATGGAAGCTCGATTTCCAAAAGTTCTTGGTATATCTCAGGTCAAAGTATCATGTCTCCACAGCATTTCTTTTTATCGGACATCTCCCCGAAAATGAGGATCTCTATACTGAACTTCGATCTTTTGGATATGAAATTATTTTTAAACCTGTAGTAAAGCATCATAAAAAAGAAATGACAAAAGGAAATGTAGATGCAGAACTCGTTTTGCATGCGGCAAAGATTCAGTTTTATAAGTACGAAAAAGCGATTATTGTTTCCAATGATGGAGATTTTCACTGTCTCATAGAGCATCTTTTGGAGGAATCAAAGCTTCTTAAGCTCATTACCCCAAGTCAAAAATACTCTTCGCTTCTCAGAAGGTTTTCTCAGTACATTGTTCCAGTGCCACTTTTTCGACACAAGGTGGAATAAAAAAAAGAGAGGCATTCCCGCGGCATGGTTAGCCTTTGGTAGTCCTCTCATCGTGATAATATTATTCTATTTCTTTTCTCTCAAAAATGCAAATGGTTTTCAGTTCGGCTGGCGTGGGATCCATTAGGGAGTGACTTTTTGCCCTGCAATGGAAGGTGGTTTGATTTTTTCTTTTTTTATTCTTTTCTCTCATGTCCCCCAACGCTTTAAATTTTATCGCCAAGATCAAAGAAATTTTTCAGTTCGATCAAACAGATCTCGACTTTGGAATTTACAAAATTTTGAATGTCAAAAAAGACGAAATAAAAACCTATCTCGAAACAAAACTCATACCGGAAGTGGCAAAAACACTGGCAGAAAATGCGAGTGATGATGGAAAAGCACTCCAAGCGGAACTTTTTGAAATGGAAAAAAGTCTCAAAAATGCGGGAATAAATCCCGATGATTCGCCAAAAGTGCAAGAAATAAAAGAAAAACTGAAAAATTCTACCAGTACCGAAGAAATGGAAAACGAAGTGTTTTCACATCTTTCTACCTTTTTTTCGAGGTATTATAGCGAAGGAGATTTTATCAGCAAAAGGCGGTATAAAGGTGATACCTACGCTATTCCGTACAGCGGAGAAGAAGTAAAACTCCACTGGGCAAATGCCGACCAGTACTACATTAAAACGAGTGAATATTTCGCAAATTACAGTTTTTTTCTGGATGAAGCGAAAACGAAAAAAGTGAGTTTTGTTCTTATTGAAGCCGATACTGAGCAAAATAATAACAAAAGCGAAAAAGACCGAAGGTTTGTGATAAAAGAAGAAAGTTTTTGGGCAGAAGAAAACGGAGAACTGAAGATTTTTTTTGAATACAAAGCCCTGGATGAGAAAAAAGAGCAAAAAAAATGCAATGAAGAAACACTCGAAAAAATGGAAATATTAAAAGGAAACCAAAGCTGGATTGGGCTTTTTGCACTTTTTGCGACCGAAAAAAACAAAACCCGAACGCTTCTCGAAAAACACCTCCAAAGCTACACTGCACGAAATAGTTTTGACTATTTTATCCACAAAGATTTGGGTGGATTTTTGAGCCGAGAACTGGATTTTTATATTAAAAACGAGGTGATGTTTTTGGACGATATAGAAGGCGAAACGGCGCTAAAAGCCGAAAGCTACCTGAGCAAAATCCGTGCCATTCGCAAAGTGGCAAAAAAGGTGATTCTGCTTTTGGCACAGCTGGAAAACTTTCAAAAAAAATTGTGGGAAAAGAAAAAATTTGTGTACAACACCAACTACCTTATAACGCTTGACCACATAAACGAAAAGCATTTTGAGGCAATTGCGAACAATGAAAAGCAAATACAGCAGTGGAAAGATTTGGGATTTTTGGATGAAAAATGCGACACGGATTTTTTAAAAACGCACCCAACACTTGCCATAGATACGCAGTTTTTTGCGGAACTCAAATGGGAATTTTTGGCAGAAATTGAAAACCTTGATGAGCAGACGACAGGAGTAATGATAAACAGCGAAAATTTTGGAGCGTTAAATACTGTGCAAGAGAAATACAAAGAGGAAGTGAAGTGTGTGTATATTGATCCGCCATATAACAAAGGAGGAGATGATTTTATTTACAAAGATGGATTTTCTGATTCAAGTTGGATAACAATGGTAAATGATCGCCTGACTATTTCTAAAAATTTATTTAATAAGGACTCTCGCTTTTTTGCTTCTATCGACGATATTGAAAATGAAAATTTTTTAATGATTCTAAAAAATATTTTTGGAAAAGAAAATTATCTTGGCTCAATTACTTGGGAAAAAAGAACAAAAGCTCAAAACACTGATACTGCCAAGAAAATGCTTCAATCAAAAATGGAATATATTCATCCTTTTAGGTTAAGTGAAAAACGGCAGGAATTTAATTTAGAAGAATCTGGGGAAAAAGAATACCTAATAAAAGATGAAATAGGATTTTATCGTTTACACGAAATCGGACAAATGTCTTCTGAAGGAATGAGAGGAAGAGAGACGATGATTTTTGGAATTGACGGAATCTCTCCAAGAGATGGTATGCAGTGGAAAATCGGGAAAGACGAAGTTGAAAAAATGAAAATAGAAAAACGCTTAGTAATTAAAGATAAAAAGCCATATTTTATATATAGACCAGAACATGAGCACACTTCAAAGTTTAGTCCATTTTGGTCGCATTTTTTTGATAAAGATACTTATGGAACTGCTGAATCAGGATTAGCAGAAATTTCAAATGATTTAGGATTTGGAAGAACCATAGAAACAGTAAAACCTATACTACTAATTAAAAAAATATTGTTTCACTCTTCTGATACCTCATCCCTTATTCTCGACTATTTCGCTGGCTCTGGCACTACGGGGCACGCCGTATTGCGCCTTAACCGTGAAGATAACGAAAAAGCCGTTTTGGCAGGCTTAACGCCCGATGGAAAGCGAAAATTTATTTTGGTCGAAATGGGGCAGTATTTTGGCACCGTCACAAAACCTCGAATCCACAAGGTTATTTTTTCAGACGACTGGAAAAACGGAAAACCACAAGACGACGGCAAAACAGGAAGTTCAAAACAAATTATCAAATATTTTTCCCTCGAAAGCTACGAAGACACGCTCAACAATTTACAGCTTTCTCGCTCATCTGCTCAACAACGGTCTTTTGACGCACACGAAAAATTTTATGAAGACTATCTTTTGGGCTATATGCTTGATACCGAAAGCCGAGAAAGTGCGCTCAATTTAAAAATGTTTTCTTCTCCTTTTGGGCATTCTCTCGAAATCGGCACAGGAACCGCAGGCGAAACCGAAAAAATAACAGTCGATTTGCCCGAAACGCTCAATTATCTCCTCGGACTTAATGTCTTTAGCGTGCAGAAATTTGGCGATGAATTTCTCAAAATCGAAGGAGTCACTCGTACAGGAGAAAAAACGCTTATTATTTGGCGAGATACGCAAAAAGTAGATAACCAAAAATTAGAGGAGTTTTTCAAAAAACAACGGATCAATCCTGTTGATTTTGAGTTTGAGAAAATTTTCGTTAATGGCGATAACCACCTTGAAAACCTGCGAACCGATGAAGAACATTGGAAAGTAGTGCTTATTGAAGAAGTATTTCACAAGAGAATGTTTGTTTCGTAAAAAATTCTTTTCAAAAATTATGGCACCATCTCAAAGATTTCTCAGCAAAAAATTTGACCAAAAATTGGTACTTTTTCAGTACCTTCTTTCCCTTTTTGGAGCTGAAAGTTTTGAAGACCTTGCTCAAAACATGAAAGATCCTCGCCAAGAAGGCTATGACGAAAATAATACTTCTCGTTTTTATTATGCTCTGGTAAGCCGAACCATTGATTATGAAATGCTTTCAAAAGATGATCTTCTTCGCTACGACGAAAATATTTTTTCTCACACACAAAAAATAAACGAAAAACGAGATCGAAAAATAGTTTGGAAATATTTTCAGTATCTTTCCCTTCTCTTTACCGAAATGTATCTCGACCGATATTTTTCGGACGCAGAAAAGTTTTTGCAAAACTTGAACGCTTTTGGAGAAAAATTTCAAAGTGACTTTTTAGAAAAGGAAATTCCTCCTTTTGAACTTTCTGATCTTAAAAAAATTGCATTTTGGAACGCTACAGGAAGCGGAAAAACACTTTTGATGCACATTCATTTTTTGCAAATTCAGCACTCTCTTGAAAAATGTGGAAGAACGAAAGAAAAATGGAAATTTCTTCTCATTACGCCAAACGAAGGGCTCACGAATCAGCATTTGGAAGAATGCGAAATATCGGGAATACACGCACAACGGTTTGTAAAAGAAAAACAAGAAAATCTTTTTTCAGGAAATTTTGAAAACACACTTGAAGTGCTAGAAATTTCAAAATTGAAAGAAGCGGACGGAGAAAAAACCATCGCCATTGAAAACTTTGAGGGAAATAACATTGTGTTTATCGACGAAGGACACCGAGGAAGTAGTGGGGATGTTTGGAAGACTGCTCGAGATGAACTCTCAAAAAATGGGTTAATAGACAAAAACAGGGTGGTTTTTTGAAGGAATTAAGAGGGAGGGTTAATGGAAAAAAGGAGTGTGGTGAATGCTAAAAATTCTCCAAGAGGAAATTAGTCATATTAAATTTTCTGAGGGGCGATAAACCTCTGTGTCTGTTGAGTCTATCCTTGAGATGAGAAAAATATCCATCACAAATATTGGTGGTATTGGGGATAGAGAGGGATGGGTACTTTTGGCAGGTAAACACGTAGAAGAGGTTTCTTTTTAGGGAACAGAAGGCACTTCTGAGGTTTTTATGGGTGTACCACCATTTTCTGAGAGTAGTAGAGTAAGAATGGAATGTCTTCTCATTGAGGAGTTCTCCATAAAGAATCTGCCATATTTCTAAAGCTGTGGAGATTTGAACCTCCAAGAAAATACTGATCCTTATGGTAATGCTCCTTAAATACTGTGCCGCTTGAGTTCTTGCTCTTTTAGGGATAAGCCGTTTTACGACTTCTATTTGGTGTTTCTGGCAATACTGAATAGGGGTATTTAGGTATTTCCTTTCGAGCATTTGCCGAACTCCCTTTCGTCCATCAATAACAAAGGCAGAAAAAGAATACCCCAGTGTTACCAAGGACTTTAGGCATTTTTCATAGTGTTCTACTTTCTCCGTCTTACTCCATGACCAGTAAAGGTTTTTCTTTTGCGTATCTCGAAGAACCGTCAGCATTCGGTTATTCCCAATGTTCGTTGCATCCATGGTCACCACTACGGAAGTCCCTGGCTTTACTGCCTGCACTTCTCCTGTAAAAACACAGAGCTTATCAAATTTTCTTTGAAGATTCCTCTTGCTCATGCCTATTTCTTCAGCAATATCTTCCAGTGTCCTCTGATTCCGAGCGTATTTTTGATACCAACTCATCCAGTATTCTGAAGCATTTTTCCTCCTTCCATCGTTTTGGAAACTATGCCCACATCCTTGGCATTTATAGTTCTGTTTTCCATACTTTTTTCCCCATTTTTGTACACGGTATGAACTACATTCTGGGCATTTTTTTAACTTTCTTCATAAAAAATTACACCTTAACACTCTTCCCAACTGCCTCCAATCCCTTTTTTACCACCCTACTTTTGTCCATTAACCCCAAAAAATGGATTTGCATTTGAGTATTCAGCAACCTTTGGACAAGCGGTGCGGAGTGCGAGTGGAACAAAGAAAAAAGATTTGGAAAATGAATATAGCAAAGCCATTTTATTCGATTACTCGTACCGATATTTTTATAACGATGGATACGGAAAAGAATACAAAATCCTCAATCTGGCAGATTCAAGACACGAAGAAAATAGAAAACTCTATTTAACAGCTAGTCTTCTCACTTTTTATCAACAAAAGCGAATTTTTGCAGAACACCCACAAGAGGCAAAAGAATACCTCCTCGAAAATCCGCTTTTTGTATTTGTGGGAAGCAGTGTTAACGCCGTGAGAAAACAAGGTGATCGAGAGGTTTCTGATGTCGTGGATATTTTGCAATTTCTTCAACAATTTACCGAAAAAAGATCCCAAAGCATTGCCCATTTGCAAAAACTCCTGAGTGGAAATACGGGGCTTGTGGATACTGGAGGACGAGATATTTTTCGCAATGATTTTTGGTACTTAACAAAACAAAATGAGATTCCCGAAAAAGTGTATGAAGATATTCTTAAAACAGTTTTTCATGCATCGGTTTCTGGACAAAAAATTCATATCGAAAATCTGAAAGGCGTCGATGGAGAAATAGGACTTCGGTATGGAGAAAATGAATATTTTGGACTTATTTATGTTGGGGATGACGCAAAACTCATAAAACTCTGCGAAGAACAGGAGTTTTTGGTTTCGGAAAAACCTTTCTCCAATTCGCTCTTTAAAGAAATAAGCAAAAACCATTCTCCCATCAACATTCTTATCGGATCAAAAAAGTTTACTGAAGGCTGGAATAGTTATCGTGTGAGTACCATGGGACTTATGAATATTGGACGGAGTGAAGGTTCGGAAATTATTCAGCTTTTTGGACGAGGAGTACGACTGAAAGGAAAAAACTTTTGCCTTAAGCGAAGCAAAAAAACAGATGGATACAAATTATCGGAATTTATTCCTCTTCTCGAAACACTTCATATCTTTGGAGTTCGTGCAGACTATATGGAACAATTTCGGCAATATCTTGAGGCAGAAGGACTTCCAACAGGAAATATGGAAGAAATTCTTTTGCCAGTATTGAAGAACTACAATCCTCAGAAAAAACTCAAAGTTTTGCGCTTGCCAAAAGGAAAAGACTTTAAAAAATCAGGAGAAATTGTTTCTGTAAAACCCGAAACAGACGATCGAAAAAAAACGGTCACGGTAGACTACATGCCAAAAATTCAAGCTTTGCAGGCTAAAGGAATGCACAGAAATGAAATTGCGGCAGAGCCACCAAAAGGAAAACTCACAGTAGAACACCTCGCATTTCTTGATTTTGAAAAACTCTTTTTTGATCTCCAAACTTTTAAAAACGAAAAATCGTGGAATATTCTTTCTTTTTCTCAGGAAAACACACGGATTATTTTGGAAAACTCTGATTGGTATATTCTCTACATTCAACCAGAATCTTTGGAGTTTTCCCAAAAGAACATTCCGCTCTGGCAAGAAATAGCTCTTACTCTCCTCAAAAAATATATTATTGCCCTGTATACCTTTCAACAATCAAAATGGGAAGCACCCCTTTTAGAATATCAGGATTTGCAAGACAATGACCCGAATTTTGTGGAAGAATATAGTATTTCTCTTGCTGATTCTGAAAAATCTCCTCTTGAAAAACTCATAAAATTCAAAGCTCTTTTAGCAGAAGAAAAGAAAAAAGGAGTTTCAAGCCAAAAAGAAAACATATATCACCCACTTCTCTTCACCCATTTGGATATTCATCTTTATAGCCCTCTTGTTTCTCTTAAAAAAAATGGGATTGAAATATCAGTAAGCCCAGTATGCCTTAATGAAGGAGAGCAACAATTTATCGAAGATTTACAAAAGTATTTCAAAAAAAACAATGAGCAATTTGCTAAAAAAGAAGTCTTTCTTCTCCGAAACAAAAGCAAAACAGGGATCGGATTCTTTGAAGCGGGAAACTTTTATCCCGACTTTATTCTTTGGATTTTAGAAGGAGAAAAACAACACATTATCTTTATTGATCCAAAGGGGATAAGAAATCTCGATCTCGAAAAAGACCGAAAACTTAATTTTTCACAACGCATAAAAGAAAAGGAAGAACAAATGAAGGAAAAAGATCCTTATATTTTTCTGCACTCTTTTATTCTCTCCATTACTCCCTTTGAAAGCCTCCTCAATACTCAAGAGACAAGACAAGAACTAGAACATAAAAATATACTTTTTCAAAAGGATGATATTGAGTACATTGGAAAAATCTTCCAAAAAGCCATGGAGATATCTTCTTATCCCTCATGATGCTGTACAAACGAAATATGAGCTTTGCACTCCTTTCCAAGAAGTTTGGAAATTGATATTTGGAAAGAAAAATGTTACAAGTCTTCAAGTAAAATTTCCTTGTACTAAAAAATCCTCTTTGAGAGACTTTATAAGAGCTTTCTCCTAATCAAAATTATGGTCACTATGTATACACCGAAAAAAATTCGTAGTCGCCGGACAGGGGAGCCAGTTAGACAAAAAAAGCTCTAAAATCTCGATTCGGGGATTTTTTAAGCGCCTTCCAAGCGGTTCGGATGACCTTTGAAAGTCCCTTGGGAAACAAAGGATGGAATACTCCTTGCTGGTTCCATACTCTCCCGAAGGGAGGTGTGGAACCGTATTGCATATAATAATCCACAGTTTGGCTCTCGCGAAAACTATGGAGCTAGCGGATATATATCAAATTTTTTTTAAATTATTCCTTAAAAAGCTGAATACTAATAGCCTTGTGTACTTTTTGAATATGTGGAAGAAACATAACATATCCATCATTTACTAAATTTCCAAAAATTTCTGCTCTATTAAGCTGAAATTCTTGAGGGATAGATGTATTGTTTCCAGTATATATAATGCTTCCTGTATTCTTATTCTTTTTCTTTTTTCCTTCTTTAAATTTTCCTTCCAATGCTTCTTGGGGGGTATCATCCCCTGAAAGATTTGCATAAGTATCTTCGCTCCATACTGTTGCAACAGTATCTTGAATTTCATTATGAATATCAAAACTAACGATGACGATATCATTAGGAAGCAATCCTTCTTTTTTTATTGGTACTAAAATGGTACCTCCGTCCTCTTGTTTAAATTGAACCATGACACCATTTCTTCTTTTATTTTTTTATTACACACCCTTTAAGTTCTATGGGATTACTTGCTAGTGTATTCATATAAAGAAGAAAAATTAGGCGACACTTTACCTCAAAATTTTCAAAAGTCAATACAAATTTTAAAAACTCTTACCATCTATACCCTCTTACTTTTGTTTTTGCGAGAGTGAAAGTGGTTTTGTAGTTTGTATATTCTCCCGCTGGCTCGCACACTCGCACAGCTAAACCTGTAAATATTAGAATACTTCTTCTTTTTTTGAGTCTAAAAAAGCTCCCGCTTACGCAATAAGCCAATCCAAAAAAGTATAAGCCTTTTCATAAAGCCACAAACTCAAAAATCTAAAAATCATCGGGAATAACACCATAAAAAATCTCTCATCAGAAACTTTTGAAATTTCTTTTTAAAAAGCGTATTATAAAAAGATTTTTACAAAAAAAATGTACGAAGGAGAAGCAGACCAAGCGGCAAGAGATGCAATAATGGCAATAGACCAATTAAATTTAGTGGAAGCGGCTTCTATAGTTTATAATTGGGAAGCAATACTTGTTGAACACGCAGGATTGAGAGATGCACTTGAAAGACTAAAGACATTGAAAGAACGACTACTTTTAACTCCAAGTTTTCAAGGAAGAATGAGAGAGTGGTTCGAAAATATTTCCCAAGAACAATCAAAAGAAACTCCTCAAGCATAACAAACGTAAAAATAATCAAAAACATTAAAAGTATTTTCAAACCTTCGTTTCATGTATCGTAAAGAGTAACTGCACTCGGTTCTAAATAAGAACGAAACAGTGAGTCATTTTGACAACGCAAGCTCTAGAATCTCGATTTTTTGCTTTTTAAAGTGCCTTTACGTCAGTTCGGACAATTTTTGTATAGGCGTATTTTTATCTAAAAAATTATCTCTTATAATATAAGGATTTGTTTCATAAAACAGAGAAAATATTTGTGGTGGGGTTCGTAAAAAAATGGTTGCGGGGGGCGGATTCGAACCGCCGACCTCCGGGTTATGAGCCCGGCGAGATGCCACTTCTCTACCCCGCGATACCGGTTTTTCATACTCTTTTATTCTTTCCAAAAGAGCATACGAGACGGTATCATGGAGATTGTCTTTTTGTCTACCTTTTTATGGATATTTTTTCACTTGCAGATGAGATTATACACAAAGCGACACAGCAAAAAAAAACTATCTCTACCGCCGAAAGTATTACTGGCGGACGTATTGCGAGTGCTTTTACACTGGTTTCTGGAGCATCTGCAGTATTTATAGGAGGGGTGGTGGCATATAGTGAACATTCTAAAATTCACTCAGCGGGAGTTCCGGTGGAAGAAATACGAAAAACACATGGATATTCCGAGGAAACTGCAAAGTATATGGCAGAACGAGTGCGTCGACGAAATATTTCAGATATTGGGATTTCTACCACAGGATGTGCCGGACCGGTTGAGGTTTTTGGTTTTAAAAAGGGAGAAGTAGTTTTTGGGCTTTCTGTACGTGGAAAAGAAACAGAAATTTTTCGAGAAATATTTTTAGGAACGCGAGAAGAAGTTCAAGAGAAAGCAACGAAGTTTGCATTGCAAAAAATATTGGAAGAATTGCATTGAAAAGAGTAGTATGAATGCAGATTTTCTCTTATTTTATGCCCAATTGCCTTCAATGTGCACAAAATTTTTCTGTTTTTCCTGAAGATCTCGAGTTTTTAAAAAAATTGTCGCCAAAAATTGGAGAAAAAGTGTATGAAATTCCTCCTCCAACCCTTTGTCCAGACTGCCGAAAGCAACGGAGAATGGCATTTTTAAATATCACGAATTTGTATTCTCGAGAATGTGCGGCGACGAAAAAAATAATTATTTCTAATTTTTCAAAAGAGAAGGAAAACGTTGTGTATGATATTGCTTTTTGGTGGGGAGACGGTTGGGATCGGCTTGCTACCGGAAGAGCGTATGATTTTTCCAAAAGTTTTTTTGAGCAGTTTGCAGAACTTTTAAAAGTTGCACCCCTTCCTGCATTACATCGTGCGCCCAGTTTTGACGAAAACTCCGACTATACAAACTATGCCGGAAAAAATAAAAATTGTTACCTTCTTTTTGACTCTGATAAAAATAGAGATTGTATTTACTGTCACTCGATTAATTCTTCCGAAAATGTTTTAGATTCCTTTCGTCTTACCACTTGTGAGCTTTGTTACGAGACCATTGATAGTGTGAATTGTTACGATTGTCGATTTATCCAGAATTGTCAAAACTGTAGTGATAGCTGGTTTTTATCCAATTGTATCGGATGTAAAAACTGCTTTGGAAGCGTTAATCTTCGAAATAAACAGTATTATTTTTGCAATCAGCCCCTCACGAAAGAAGCGTATCTCGATAAAATACAAGCTTTAAGACTTCATGATTATCTTCATATTGAGCAATGGAAAAGGGAATTTGATCGTATAAAAAAGACATTCCCTCAAAAATTTATGGAGGGGTTCCAGAACGAAAATGTCCTTGGGAATTACCTGACAAACTGTAAAGACGCATATTATTGTTTTGATTCCCGAAAACTTTGGAGTTGTGCATATATTGACCGATGTTTTGACGATGCAAAAAATTGTATGGATTGTACTGAAGTAGGAGACATGGCAGAGCTTTTATATGAATGTACTAGTTCGGGATATAATGCCAATTCTAATCTTTTTGTTGCCAACACGCTCGGGCAACTTTTTCATCTGATATATTGCTACTATTGTCCGCAAAGTTCCCATTTGTTTGGATGTATTGGTTTAAAAAATGCGAAGTACTGCATTCTTAATCGTCAATATACCAAGGAAGAGTACGAGGAACTGGTGCCAAAAATTATAGAACAGATGAAAAAAACAAGAGAATGGGGAGAATTTTTTCCCGTAGAAATTTCTCCTTTTGCGTATAACGAAAGTTTGGCAAATGATTTTTTCCCCATGACGAAAGAACAGATAGAGGCGAAAAATCTTGCGTCTTTTCAGAAATGGAAATGGAAAGATGAAATAACAGAAATGCCAAAAGTAACGAAGACTATAGATGCAAAAATGCTCCCGACTGAAATTTCTAAAATTCCAGATGATGTTCTTTCTTGGGCATTGCTTTGTGAAAAGAGCGGAAAACCTTTTAAAATTCAAAAATTAGAACTCGAATTTTACAGAAAGATGAATCTTCCTCTTCCTCATTTTCATCCGGATGTGAGACACAGAAACCGTATGTCAAAAAGGAATGTTCAAAAATTATTTGATCGGAAATGTGACAAATGTGGAGTGGATATAAAAACAACATTTTCGCCAGATCTCCCAGAAAAAGTGTTGTGTGAGAAGTGTTATTTCGATGTAGTGATGTAATCTCATTTTTCTTTCATGTTTTCTCCATTCCACCCCCGTATTATGGGAATTTTAAATATTACTCCCAATTCCTTTTCGGATGGGGGAATGTTTTTAACTCCAGAAAAGGCACTCCAACGGGCAGAAGAAATGATTCACCAAGGTGCGGATATTATTGATATTGGTGCCGAAAGTACTGCTCCAGGGAATGATCCTATTTCTGCAGAAGAAGAATGGAATCGTTTGCAAAATATTCTCCCAATACTCCTTCAAAAAAATATTCCTCTTTCTTTAGATACCAAAAAAGCCGATATTGCTGAGAAATTTTTTATACTCGGCGGGAAAATTTTAAATGATGTTTCAGGACTTTTGTATGAGGAAGACAAAAAAATAGCGCTTTTAAAAAAATATCCAGAAACAAAAGTGATATGTATGTTTTCTCGAAATGTAAAACTTCTTCCTGATTTTTTACCAGGAGAAGAGAAAAAAATTTGGGAAGAGATACTCCCATTTTTTACAAATCGCATTTGTTTGTGTGCGTCTCATGGGATATTACCGGAACGAATTATAATAGATCCAGGAATGGGAGGATTTGTATCTCAAAATCCAGAAGTCTCATTTGAAATTCTTCGAGATCTTTCGCGTTTGAAAATTTTTAAAACTCCTATTTTGGTAGGAACTTCACGCAAAAGTTTTTTAAAAAATGTTTCTGATCCGATAAATCCGCACCATCGTGTGGTTTCCAGTGTTGTTTCGGCATTTATGGCATTTCAAAATGGCGCCAGTATTGTTCGGGTTCATGATGTTTTCGAAACACACGAAGCCTTAAAAACATGGGAAAAAATAAGATAAATTAATAGTATACCGATTATTCTTACAAATTTTTTATGGAGTGGTCACGAGCACTTCATCACTTTCGGAATAAATTTCCTGATCATCATCCGATAAAATAGCAGTTTTCAGAATATCTCCCATATGAATATCCGCTTTATAGTCTAAAAATCCACAAATATTTATATCCCCTGGGAAAAGTATTATTCGATTTTTGTTGAGTATTTTTCCGTTTGTATTTCCATTTCCACCATTGTTTCCATTATTTCCGCCGTTTCCATCTCCATTTCCATCATTATTTCCACCATTTTCATCTCCTCCCGTATCTCCATTTTTATTATCTCCATTATTTCCATTTCCACCATTGTTTCCATTATTTCCGCCATTTCCATCCTCCCCTGTATTTTTATTATTATTATTTTTTTTAAAAGATCCATCATTATTTCTGGGATCTACAATTTCCGGACAACCATCCGCATCATCTATTCCGTCTTTATCTTCAGGGACAAAAAGGCATAAATCTTTTTCGTTTTCTGCACGTGGTAAAAGGTTTTCAATCGCTATTTTTTGGGGATTAGGATTGAGGGGATTATCTGGAGATGTATTGTTATTATTTCCATTCCCATCTTTTTTTGGAGTGGGAAGAGGATTGTTTTTTGTAGTAGGCGTGAGTAAAGTATTGGGATCTGTTTTTCCGTCAGATGGATCTTGTTCGTTAAGACCATTTGCCACTTCTATATAATCAGGAATCCCGTCTTGGTCACTGTCTATAAGTCGACAATCTCTTTGTAATAACAGTATTTGTGCCATACGAGCAAATTCTCCACGGGTAATGTATTGTTCAGGAAAGGTGAATCCAAAAGAAGGCGTAATCATTCCCATATTTACTGCCGTAATCACTTCGTCAAAATACCAAGCATCTGGGGCAATATCATGCACCGGTTTTATAGGAGTGCTCGACAGTGGTATTTTTGCCTGTCTCAATAAAATAGCAACCGATTCTGCTCTGGAAATATTTTGGTACGGCTTAAAAAATCCATCGCCATATCCCATAATCATCCCCAATTTTTTTGCTTTTGAAACGCAAAAATGAAACCACTCACTCGTTGTAACATCTGGAAAAGGGAGAGCTTCTAAAAATCGCTGTAATTCGAATTCTGTAGGATTGGTACAGTCTAAACACGTGGTGGCACCGAGCGCCACTTTTACAAATTCCGCACGCGTAATAAGCGCATCTGGTCGAAATGTTCCATCTTCATATCCATTTAAAATACCTCTTTTAAGTAAGTCCATAATTGATTCATACGCCGGATGTGTTTCTAATAAATCGGTAAATTTTGGAGAAGTATCATTTTTTGCGTTTTCATTATTGGCGATAAAAGATGGTACAGGTGGAGAAAGAGTGGCGATTTTTCCGCTGGCATTCAATGATCTATCTATATTTATTTCTTGTTCAAAAATATTTTTCAGAACCATTTGAAATACTTTTTTATCATTTATAAAAAAATGTATCAACAGGGGAGTATTTTCGGCAGTATTGGCAATTTCCATCCTGAAACCTTCTGGTGAAAGGATTTGAATATCTCCAAATCGAGAAATAAGGGCAAGAGGAGTATTATTTTGAGTATTAAAAAGAACAGCACCTTCTGGGAAACTGGGCGCATCTGCAGGAAGCGGTCCAAATGAAAAAACATCATTTGGATCTGGGTCAAAAAGAGAAACGCCACTCTTGGTGAGCAGAGTATTAATATTTGATTCTGTAACAGGCTGTAAAAAAAGTTGTACGGCATTTTGCCCACTGGTTTCGGTAATAACATTTGCAACAATTATTTTTTCACTATTGAGTAATACCTGACGGGTAGGAAGAGATTGATTTCCTGCTATCAGTGCTACGGAATATCCACTTTCTTTGGCTATAAGTCGTCCATTTTCGGCAATCACTTCCCCAATAATTTTCCCGCTGTGATCTTTTATAATGGCATTACGAGATTTTTGAAAATCAGAAACGGTATATTCTCCTTTTGCATTGGTGAGGTATCGCCCTTGTTCATTGGCACTGGCAGTTTTTATTTTTTTCGTGATTCCCGATCTATTTCTGAGAATTACGAATGGAGTATTTTGAAATCCTGGAAGTGTTGACCCGTTTACAATACGGTTTTGAACGCTCGCAGTGTTTATAAAAATTTCTGGTGATTTTATGCTGACTTTTATGGAAAGAAATGTTGAGTTTCCATTGCTGTCGGTTACTTTTAATGGATAAGTGAGCACTGTGGGTTTGGTATTTATGCCGGTGGTAATAGTTTTCCCAACAGTATCGTATTGTCCGTCACCGTTGGTATCCCATTCGTAGGTAAGTGTACTTTCGGAATCAAAAATAAGAGGAGCATGAATGGTGTTGGCTGTATACAAATATCCAATTTGAAGAGGATTTGCGAGCCCAAAAGGAGCGCTTTTATCGAGTGACTTTCGTGGTGCAGAAAGTACTGGTGCAGAAAGAGTGCTGGTATTTCCATCATCTAAAATCCAACGAATACGAGTTGTCCAAAATCCTTCTGGAAGGGGTATTTCAAAATTTTCTCCGGTAAATTCACCCATCATTACGGTTTCGTCTTCTTCGGTTATCCATTGTTTTCCGGCAATAACAAATGGTTTTTGTGGCATGATAAATGTATTTTTTTCAGAATCGGAAAGAGGCAACGCCAGTGCCGTTGGAAATACAAAAATAGCACGCTTTTTTTGACTCGCATTTTTTCGTACATCTGCAGTCACTGAATCTCGTAAAAGAATTTCCGCACCAATAATATGTTCGTTTTCCGAAGGAATAACCGAAAGAGAAATCGAATCGACGCCTTCTGTTACCTCTGGATTTTGTGGTGCAGGGGCGTGTGGTAAAAAGAAGTCTATATTTCCCACTTCTGGGTTTCCCGTAAAATATTGTTTGGAAACCTGTGTTTTACGATTTTCCTTCCAAAAAACTGATCGCTGAGTGGCGTATACAATATCTTCATCTCCGTCTTTATCTATATCTACAAATGCAGAACTGACGATGGGAAGATCAATTGCCAATACTCGAACTGATTTTTGACTGGATTCATCAAAAATATATAAACCTTCCAACGGAATAACTTCTGTTTCAGGAATATTTTGTGCAGGAGTGGCATTTTGGGGAGAAGTTTTTATTCCATTAAAAATACTGGTGGTGCTGGCAAACATTCTTTTCTCTTCAGAAAAATATTTTCCTAAATCATCCTGCATGGCTATCATTTTCTGAGATCTTTCGGTGAGTCCTTTTTGTTCTTCTTCCAGATTTTTTTTCAATTTCGCAGTAGCCGTCATTCCTATTGGAGGAAGTGTGACTTTTTGAGGGGGGAGATTCATCATTTTTTCTATTTCTTCTACACTCATTAATTTTTCTGGATCACGGAGCATTGGTTCCATTTTTTTCAGTTCTGATTGAATAAATCCGTTAATTATTTTATTTTCTAGAGGTCGTATGGTTTTATTTTCTATGGGTTTTACCGTATTGGGGAGATCTATAGTATTTTTTAAATCGATGGTGGTATTTGTATTTTGAATTGTTTTTGAAAAATCAACAGTGTTTTGAAATGGACTTTCAAATGATTGAACTTTATTAAACAGTGAATTTGTTTTTTGATTAAATTCACTCGACATTTTTTTAAATGAATCGAGTACTCCCGCTTCGGATAAATCCCAATCGAGATTTACTTCTGTACGAACGCGTACTTCCGCAATACTCGGAATTTGGTAATTGGGCATTTGTTTCGAAAGCCAGTCCATACTTAATGGATTGGATGGTCTTTCGGTGAGCCATTCTACTGTAGATTTTATTGTTGATTCGTCAAAAATAAAAAATCCTCGACGAATAATACAGTATAAAGTAAGTGCCGTTTTTGCGAGTTTTAAGAGTGATTGAAGCGATCCTAAAATTTTTGGAATTTTTGGAGGAGGAGGAAGGTCAGGGAGTTTTGGGATGGTGAGTGCCGGCAACGGTTCCAATTCAAAATTTAAAGAAAATGGTTCCAAAACGGGAAGATCTGGAAAGCGAAAAGAGGCGGTTGGGGTACGAGGAAGGAGTAATTTTGGGAGAGGGGAAAGTCGTACTTCTTTTGGAGTAAATGAAATAACCGGTAATGGAATAGTAATTCCCGCATTAATATCAGAAAGATCCAACACAATATCTGGTATTCTTGGAAATTTAATAA
>CAIRYL010000030.1 GCA_903882825.1 uncultured Candidatus Peregrinibacteria bacterium
GTCATGCAGACCGTATGAAACTCAGAAATCCTAGAAAACTTTGGGAACGAATTTGTGCTCAATGTGGAATTCCCATCCAAACTACTTATTCTCCAGAAAGACCAGAAAAGATACTCTGTGAGAAGTGTTATTTGAAAGAAATTTTATAGAGAACGTCTCTACGAGAAAACAATTTTTGCAACTCCACCTGCTTTCTAGAGCTTTCCATCTGCAGGAGATTTTCCATTCTCCACGCGCTTTTCTCCTTGAGATATTCACTTTTTTTTGGTATAATATTTAGAAATCTTTGAATTTTTAAAGGATGACGCTTCTTTTTGCCTTTTTTACGGCCGCACTCCCTGTTGCGTTTTGGTATGTCATCATTATTCGAAAAAATAGGAGAGGAATAAATTTCTTTTTTTGGCTCGTCTTTTTCCTCGCATCCATTTTTGCAATCGGATTTAAATATTATGAACCAAATATTGGGAAGTTTTTAAGGCAAGACCTCATGCTTCATATTCTTCTTTCGTATATTTTCATTGGAATTTTGATTGAATATGGGAAAAATATGATTGTTCGGATGGTGGGAGGTCATTATTTTCAAGGGATTGAAGATGTGATTGATCTTTCTTTTGCCACTGCACTGGGGTTTACTTTTGCAGAAAATACGCTCCATTTTTATGCTCTCTTTTTGCAACCGTTAGACTACGGAACCCCTATTAACATATTTAAAGAAATTCTTTCTCGTGAATTTTTTATTCTTCCGATTCACCTCTTTTGTTCTGGTGTTTTTGGGTATTTTTATGGCGTTTCTATTTTTTCGGTTTCTTCTCAAGAAGAGCAGGAAATACAAAACAAAGATATCGATTGGAAATTTAGAACAATGAGTCTGTTAAAGGGAACGATTATTTCTACCTTTACGTACGGACTCTTTTTTATGCTCAACGAGTTAGATCCGAGTATTTCTGATATTTTAAGCCTCATGGGAGTTTCAAATTTTCCATTAAATGAGAAAATTATGCCTATTATCTCTTTCGGATTCTTTTCTTTAGGAACGGTTTATCTTTTCCAACTTATGGAAAAGAAACAGTTCCTTATCCGTCGAAAACAAATCCAAGAACCTCTAAATCCAAAATAACTCCCCATGAAAATAAATCTTGAGTATCTCTTTAAGTTTCGGCTTTTCTTTATCACCCTTATTGTTTTGGCACTGAGTGTTACCAGGAATGTTATTACAAATTTTGACTTTGTAGGGTTGGGCGAATGGCTTGTCGGGAATTTTCCGAATCGCCAATGGACACTCCTCATTGATGTTTTATATATCTACTACTCCATTACGGGAGGAATAAAAATGATGAGACGATGGTACCACGAACGAAAAGCAATGGACCTGGTATTTATTAAAGTACTTATTGCCAGAGCAGATTCTAAATTGGACCAAGAAAAACGAGTTGAAAAAGACTTTAAAGAAAAAATTGGAGTAATGGCTCAGCTTTTTCGTGCATTGTCAGAGCTTCGAGACCTTAATTTGTGGTATTCCATAAAATCTCGAATATGGGACCATGAAAAGGTTTCATTTGAAATGGTGTTAAAAGACAAAAAACTTCAATTTTATGTCGTCTGTGACCAATATTATGAAGAAATTATCGAAAAACAAATAACGAGTTTTTACCCTTCTGCGGGTATAGAAGTTTCCAATAAACCATACGATTTTCATAGAGATGGAAATTTCGTGAATGGTTTTTATCTTCACTCTCAACAAGAAGATGAATTTCCTATTAAAACATACACAGAAATGGAAGACGACCCACTGAATGATATTACCAATGTGCTCTCCAAAATGAACGAGGAGGAATCTGCAGTGATGCAACTGGTTATTAGTCCCCTCAGCGATTCATGGCGAGAGGAAGCTGCAGAAAAAGCAGAAAAACTCTTTAAGCGAGAAAAAGATTTTAAAATTCCGATTATTTCGAGTATTCCACTTTTGGGAGATATACTTTCTTTTTTCTTGGCTCTTTTAATGGGAAAAGTAAAAGATATGCCAGGAGGAAGTAATGCTCCCGGAGCCAGTGGAGGTGACCATTATATTCGGATGCTTCAGCCAAAAGAAGAAGCCATTAAACGAATGGGAGAAAAATCTGGACAAGAAGGATTTGAGTGCTCCTTACGAATTTTAGCCTCTGCAAAAACTGCAGAGCGAGTAGAACATTTGCTCAATGATATGGTTGTAGGATTTACTGTATTTAAAGACATGTACGCGAATTGGTTTGAAAATAGACGAATTATTCCAAATGACTATTGGAATGGACAACTCATGTATCATGGATTTCGAAGACGACTCGGAAAATTCTTCTTTGGACAAACTTCTATTCTTGTTTCTAAAGAATTAGCAACCCTTTACCATTTCCCAGAATCTAAATATAATAAATCTTCCGTTATTGAATGGCTTTCGTATAAAAGTCTTGCCCCTCCACCAGATATGCCAACAGAAGGAATTTTACTCGGAGTAAATGCATATCGAGGACAAGCTTCAAATGTGTATATTTCACAATTTGATCGTTCGCGTCACATGTACATTATTGGGAAATCAGGATCTGGAAAATCTGCGTTACTTTCTTGGATGGCGAGACAAGATTCGAAAAATGGAGAAGGTTTTTGCGTAGTAGACCCCCATGGAGACCTTATTGAAGACGTATTACGATATATCCCCAAAGAGCGCGCCAATGACGTTATTGTTTTTAATCCCGCAGATACCGAACGTCCAATGGGACTTAATCTTTTGGAAGCAAAAACATCTGAACAAAAAGATCGTGCATCTTTAGATGCCATGCAAATTTTTATAAAGCTCTTTGGAAATGAGATTTTCGGACCACGAATCCAACATTATTTTCGGAATGGCTGTTTAACGCTTATGGATGACGAAGAAGAGGGCGCAACACTCATAGATGTTCCCCGACTATTTGTAGATGATGAATTTCAAAAATATAAAGTTTCAAAATGCAAAAATACGGTTGTACGCCAGTTCTGGGAAAATGAAATTGCAAAAACTGGTGATCGAGAAAAACAGGAAATGATTCCTTATTTTTCAGCAAAATTTGGTCCATTCGTTACCAATACAACCATGAGAAATGTTATCGGACAGCCCCACAGTGCATTTGATATTCGAAAAATAATGGATGAAGGGAAAATTTTACTGGTAAATCTTTCAAAAGGAATGATAGGAGACGTAAACGCCCAACTTTTAGGGCTTATTTTTGTAAATAAAATTTCCATGGCCGCCATGAGCAGAGCTGATATGATGGAAAAGGATAGAAAGCCATTTTACTTATATGTGGATGAATTTCAAAATTTTGCCACCGACGCCTTTGCAGATATTTTATCAGAATCTCGAAAATATAAATTAGCGCTTATTATGGCACATCAATATATTGCACAGCTCAACAGTACTCAAAATTATGAAAAACAGTCCAAACTGAAAGATGCAGTATTTGGGAATGTGGGAACCATGGTAACTTTTAAAGTAGGAGCTGAGGATGCAGAATATTTTGCAAAAGAATACGCTCCTGACCTTTCTGATCAAGATATTATTTCAGTCGCCAATTACAAAGCATATTTAAAAATGTCTATCAATAATGCACCTTCAAGACCTTTTTCTATGGGAACTATTTGGGATACAACCGGGGAAAATCAAAAAGTCGCAAATATTATTAAAGAATATTCCCGAATGAAATATGGACGAAAAAAAAGCTTTGTAGATGCAGAAATTGAAGCACGGCTCGGAATTATAAAATAAAAAACGGATGAGGAGTTAAAAAAATATTTTCTATTTTTGACTTTCTTTTTTGATGATGAAGGGAAGCACTGCCAACATTTCCAGAGCAGTAGCGGAATATTGAGTCTTTTCAAGGGTTTCTCCACATTTCCCCCAAAAAAATGTACCTGCAATACTCGCTTCCAAGGGTGTCATTCCTTGTGCTAAAAATCCACCTATAATTCCAGAAAGTGCATCTCCAGTTCCTCCAACCGTCATAATGGCACTCCCTGTCGTATTTTCCATATATTCACCATACGAACTGGTAATTCGGTCTATCACCCCTTTTAAAACAATCGTCATGGAATATTTTTTTGCATGATATTGCATGCTTTCTTGGCTCGGAAATTCTCCAAAGATTCTTTCATATTCGCGTACATGAGGAGTGATAAGAAATTGATGGTGCTGAGGAATCGTTAATACTTCTGGAATAATAGCTTCTGCATCAAGAATTACTGGGAGATTCGGCAATTCTTGAGAAATCGATTGCAAGAGAGATATGAGTGCTTTTTTTGTTTCTAGATGACTTCCAAAACCATTTCCAATGACTAATGACTGAGATTGTTGAAGACTTTTTAAAACAGCAGGAACATCTTCTGGCGTAAAATAATTTTTAGAAAAAGGAGAAACAATAAAGTTTGGAGATGCCATTCGTATGGGTATTTCGTGGAGAGGAGGAATATATAAAAACAGAAGATCGACTCCTGTTTTTTCTGCCCCTAATCCTGCTAAAAGAGGTGCCCCGTGATACAGAGCATTGCCCCCTACGAAAACAATTTTTCCATTTTGTCCTTTATGGGAATATTTCTGCCGAAATGGAAAATGAGGCATATGAAAAAGGAAGAAAAATTGAAATTTTTATTTTTACACAAAATAATTTGGGTACACACTCCCCTGCAATAAATCATGTGTAATTTTCCCGTTTTCGAGTGTTAAAATTCTTGGAGAAATTTCACTAATAAAAGATGGATCGTGTGTCGTTACCAAAACAGTCACCCCATTTTCTTTGTTTAACTTTCTTAAAAGATGAGCAATAGAAATAGTATTTTCAGGATCCAAATTCCCCGTTGGTTCATCGGCAATTAAAATCACAGGAGAATGAACCATTGCACGGGCAATAGCCACTCGCTGTTTTTCTCCTCCAGAAAGCATAGGAGGAAATCGGTCTCGCATATTTTCAAGACCTACTAAAAAAAGCGCTTCAGAAACTTTTTGTTCTAAAAATGAGCTTTCTCCTGTCACTTCTAGAGCAAATCCCACATTTTCAAAAACTGTTTTTTTATTCAATAATTTAAAATCTTGAAACACAACTCCAATACTTTGACGAAACATTTGCAGATCACTGGTGGATAAATGAGGAATACTTTTCCCCTTCACCGTTACTTCTCCCGCATCCGGTGTTTCCGCTCCAATAAGGAGATGAATCAGCGTTGATTTTCCTGCTCCAGATTTTCCGATAATAGCTATAAATTCTCTTTGAGCAATATGAAAACTTACATCTTGTAATACATGATGTTTTCCAAATTGTTTTTGAACATGAGAAAAAGAAATCATAAAAAATTAAAACAGAGATGATTGGAGTGGAATATGGGTTTTACTTCCCATTGCGCACTCTTCAAACGACACTGTATATCCTACCAAATCTTTCGAAGAAAATGCCATTATCTCTTCTGGCGATTCTACTATTAAAAAAGCACCTTTCACCATTTTTAATACTCCCCCAATGGATTCCCCAGGTAATAATGACAAAAAATGAAACGGTTTTTGATTCTGTTGAAGAAGCGAAAAATGAGTCGCATATTTTTCCCGAAGATCCCAAAATGAAGCGTTTGAATCCGTATTTAAAATATATTTTTTATATTCTGGTGCATGGGAAAGCAGAAATTCTGTTGCGTCTTTTGCCTTTTTTTCTAGAATTTTTTCTCCTTCTTCTTTGGTAATTTCTGGAAACAAAAATTCCTTTTTTTGAGAACTGAGAATTTTATCTGGGAATCCCATTTGTGTCAGTGTTTTTTCTATTCTTCTCGCCGAAACACCAGAAAGACCTTCTGCAAAAATTCTCGTAAAATGTGATCCTTGTTCTACTTGCCGAACATTTCCCCTGGAAGACCGAGAAACTCCCACTTTTACGATTTCTTTTGTAAACAGTGCCAGATATACCATGTGCAGAGCATCACAGTTTTCAATTTTCTCTTCTCGAAATTGCTGACAATTAAACCCATTGCAAAATTGACACGGAAAATAATCGTCCATACGTTTACAAATTTCACACTTTTTTGTCCCAATAGTCGCGTTTAAACACGGTACATATTTTTCAGATTGAAGATTCCCGATACAGCGAAGTGGGTTATTTTCAAGCGTTAAAAAAAATGGCTGGTCTTTTTGTATAAGTATTTCAGAAAATTTCCCCTGATCTTCTACTTGAAAAACAGTTGTTTCATCATTTTTCCATCGAAAATCAAATACTAGTGGCATGAAAAATAAAATTTATAGAGCAGTAAAAGCAGATATTCCACCTAAAAAAATACCAGGAATATTGCAAAAAATAATGGGGAAATCCTTTTGAGATTTTAAAATACCATACAAAGTCCACGCGGTACAATTTACTACCGTCGCCAATGGCAAAATAAGCGATCCATGATGACCAGCCATATTCAATAAAATTTGGTCAATATATGAAAAATACATCAAAATAGCCATCGCAGAGGCAAACCAACCAATCGCATTTACGGTTTTTTCCGTCATATTTTACAGTTTAAAAATTTTCCCCAATCCGTACGGAAGTCATACTCAGGGAACCCATAGTCAGTGTATCATTAAAAATGGTCACGTCATCTCCATCTTTTTTAAGCGCCAAAGCATACAGGAGCGGTAAAAAATGCTCAGGAGTAGGAATAGCGAGTGAAAATAATTTCCCTTGTTTTTTGTAATTTATAAGAGATTTGTGATTGTCGGTCAGAATCCATTCTTTCATTTTAGTATTCACCTCCGTTGCCCATTCATAGCCAAATTCCAGGTCATCCATTGTATCCCAAGCAATCATATGTAAGTTGTGAACCATATTTCCACTGGCGAGGATGAGTACTCCTTTTTGGCGTAAAATCGATAATTCTTGAGCTAATTCGTAGTGATATTCTGCCGATTGTGTAGAATCTAAGCTGAATTGCACAACGGGGACATCTGCATGGGGATAAAGAACTTTGAGAACGCTCCAACATCCGTGATCAAGCCCCCATTTTTCGTCCAATCCCACCGTTGTTTTTGTTATGATTTTTTGAATTTCTTGCGCCAACTCTGGACTTCCGGAAGCGGGATATTGTACTTCAAACAATGCCTGAGGGAAACCTCCAAAATCATGAATGGTTCTGGGGTTTTTCATGGCGGTTACGAACGTCCCTTTTGTTTCCCAGTGTGCAGAAATACAAAGAATGGCAGTGGGGATCGGGAGTTTTTTCCCTATTTTTCTCCACCCTTCTACAAATAGGTTCTCTTCAATAGCATTCATAGGGTTTCCGTGTCCTATAAACAAAACGGGCATTTTGCTTGTATTGGTAGTGGATTCTGCTGGTTTTTGAAGATTATTTTGATTCATAGAACCAATACCAGAGAGTACTTTTCTTTTTTTCATAAGGTGTTTTATTAAATCTTCAGTAAA
>CAIRYL010000031.1 GCA_903882825.1 uncultured Candidatus Peregrinibacteria bacterium
ATGACAATGAATGGGGATATATTGCTCGATTGGTAGATTTTTTGAAGAGACTCCAAAGCTTTAAAAAATAAAATAATTTATCCTCTTTCTCGTTCTTTTTTTATACCGCAAAGGTTTTTGTTCTCGTACATAACAAAAATAAAAACCTTTCCCGTGTACTGTGTTTTTTTTATTTTAAGAAATGAAGAGAGATTATAAATTTTAAATGTGATTTTTTAGGTTTTTCTATGAAAAAAATATTTTCTTTTACTTTTATAATAATCGGAGTCTTTATTGGACTGTATATACTGTTATGGATGTATGTTGGTATTTCTTTTCTTTTTTTGGGGACACTGGTATATCCATGGGATTTTTTTAAAAATGAAAAAATAGATTACCGCACCTACTATACTCAAGAATCAGAAATACAGTTTATAGGAGCTGTTATGAATGGAGAAAGAGAAAATATTAAAAATAGTATTCTTGCAGGAACAAGTCCAAATGCTGTTGGAAAAGATGAAATTACTCCCTTGGGAATAGCCTTAAAAGAGCAGAATCAAGAAATGGTGAACTTTCTTTTACAATCTGGAGCTGATCCAAACTTTATTACTCCCCTTGGGGCTGTTCCAGCATTTGAAGCCATAAAATTGGAGAATCCTCATTTTTTAGAAATGCTTATTTCGTACGGTTTAAATCCGAATATTACAGAAGATGGAGATCCCATTATTTTTTCTGCCATTCGGTTAGGGAAATGGAAACAATTTCAGGCATTGTTAGAAAGAGGTGTAGATGTGAATATAAAAAATAAAAATAATACGACCTTAGTGTTACAATTACTTTTAAAATCTGAGTATGATCCAGCGTACCAATATGCAAAAGATCTTATTATAGAAGGTGCTGATTTTACAACACCCGATAATGCAGGGAGAACGGTTTTACAAGTTTTAAAAGATGATCTTCAGTCAGCCCCGTGTAGTACTCATGCCGAAAATCCTGCGTGTCGGCAACGAGCAGAAATTTTAAAAATAGTAACAGAAAAAAGTATTCCCGTTACGCCTGTTTCTTAATCGGAAAAGAGTGCTTCCTCATTTTTTTAACAGTATTGTATGTCTCCTCAAAAAAAAATCAGAGTCTGTATTCTTATGAATGCTTTTCATCCGGGGGCAAATGTATTACTGAATACTATTATAAATGACCAAAATATTGAAATTTGTGGAATTGTTATTAAAAATATTTGGGCGACTGCAAAAAAAAAGGAAGATCAAGGGCTTTTTACGGCATGGTGGAAGTGGGGAGCGAGAAGTGGACATTATTTTATTTTAGCGCTTACGGGGCTTGTTATTTTACATTTTTTACAAATTTGGATTATAGAAGTTCTCCTTATTGGGCTTTTGTTTAGTTCCCGAAAATATTTAAAAAGTACTTCTCGAATTGCATGGGAAAAAAATATTCCGCTTTACGAAATTTCTGATGTAAATAGTTCCGAAACCATTGCTCAAATACGAGAAATTGCTCCAGACGTTCTTCTGTCTAATAACTTTCATCAAATTCTTTCAAAAGAAGTATTAGGTATTCCAAAAATTGGATCTATTAATGTGCATCCAGGAATATTACCTCTTTATAGAGGACTTCTCCCACATTTTTGGGCAATGATTCGTGGAGAAAAAAGGTTGGGGGTTACTCTTCATGAGATTGATGAAGGGGTAGATACTGGAAATATTATTTCCGAAAAGCGATTTTTATTAAAAAAAGGAGAGTCATTTTATATGGCTTGGAAAAAAACAGGGGTTATAGGAGCGGAACTTTTAAAAAAATATTTTGAAAAATTACGCTTTAAAAAGCCAATTTTTAAGAAAAAACCATCCCAAAAACCTTCTCATGTTTTTTCTTTTCCTGGTGAAAAGGAATTTGAAAAATTTAGAAAAAAGAAAAAATCACTTTTTGATTTCTCTGATTTTCAATAGAGATAAATTTTCTTTTATATAAGCCATTTTTTTAATGAGAATAGGAGATATTTTTTTCAATATTCCTTTTTCTTTCCTGTTTCAATATTCCAAAGTTTAAAAATACCTTAAAAACAACCTGTCCAATCGTAATTACAAAAAAGAGAAGAAGCGTTCCGTAAAAAATTTTCCAACCCCATACAAAACTTTGTGGTTCAAATTTTAAAACAATTTCATGTACACCTGTTGAAACAGGAATGCCACGAAAAGAATAATCAGCACGAAGGATTTTTGTTTCTGTACCGTCTATAAAGGCTTTCCAACCCGGATACCACGTTTCACTCAACACGAAGATATTTTCTCCTGCAGATCCCACTCGAAATCGAAGGTATTCTGGGGTTTGTATTTCAGAAAAAACAAAATTCCCAATGGATATTCGTTTTTCATTTTCGTTACAGTTTGATGAATGAATACCGCAGAAAGATGCGGGAAAAGAAGGGTTTTCCTCTAATAATACCGTATCGAGAAATGAGAAATCTTTATTTTTTATTATTTCTAATGAATCTTTTTTATTTTGTGAAACCAGAAATGACGATACTAAAAATGCTCGAGGGAGAGGGGATTGTAATTTATACGCATCATATCCAGCGATATTGACTTTTTGAGCAAAACTTTCTGGTATTTGTTGGTCGGTAAAAAGATAGTGAACAATTAAAAACTCCAAAAGCGCAGGAATAAAAGCTTGAAAGAGAAAAGGACGAGTTTTTTGAAAAAGTTCACTGTAGGTTTTTGTTTTTATTCCGCCATTTCCGCCAATATTTTCGATACCAGCAATCATCCATTTATTGGGAGTAAAAACTCCTATTTCATCGGCAATGCGAAATGATCCGACTTCTTTCATTTCTTGTGTAAGAGCTTGTATCAGTTTTTCTTCATGAGGGATATGGAAAAGACCAGTAGGAGGTACTTTTTCTGAATAAAAATCTTTTCCGTATGAGAAAAAGAAAATATTCGCAATAATGGCAACACTTGTAAAAACTCCAAATAAAAGGCGTACCATTCTCCCTTTTAAAGAACTTTCTATTTGTGCCATTCCAAATGCCGAAAGCATACTGATGGCAAAGAAAAAAAACGCTAAAAATTGAGCGGCCATCCGTGTTTTATCAAATCCTGGGATATGCTCAAAAAAATACAGATGAATGGGTGTATATTTTCCGAAAGAAAGAAGTAAAAAAAGAGTGCCGATAATTGTAAAAAATCTTGCGAGTGGATAGGCGCTAAAAAGCCCAATAAAACAAAAAAACAAAGGGAAAAGACCAATATACAAATAACTCTGAGTAATATCTACAGATCCGCTGTAGGTACGTAAAATTTCGTCTTCTTCTAAAACTCCTTTTAAATTTGGGAAAACCATTTGCAGTACATCTTTTGGATCTAAAGACATTTGAGACGATTGTTCAGAGGTAAGTTCTGTTCTATCTGATTGTGTTGCCAGTTCTAGTGCTGGCAAAAGAAGAAGGAGAGAAACTCCTCCTGCAAAAAGAGCACTGAGCGCCAGTCCTAAAATTCTTTTGAGTGATGTTTTCCATGCTGTTTGAAGGTTTCCATTGGTAAAAAAAGGCGAAAAAATAACAAAAAATGAAAACAGAAGAACCGAAAATGCTATCGAAACCATGGTATTAATGTGTCCCACTAAAAAACTTATACCTAAAACAATTCCTGCGAGCATAAAAAGCAGAATTTTCTCGTATTTTATGGCAATCCATAAACTTAAAAATATCCACGGAATCCACATGTAGAGAGTTACTTGTCCTAAATGGGAAAGATGCCCAATGGCATATCCTGAGAGAGCGAATAAAATAGCCCCTACAAATGCCGGAAAGTATTTTTTAGTAAGCGTGTGTGCTAAAAAATATGCTCCCATTCCTCCCCAAAAAAAATGCCCTAAAAACCAATACGGAATATCTTCAAATCCAAATGATGGGAAAATTTTAAAAAAAATCCAAGATCCCGGATAAAACATAAGATTTTCGAGATCTCCAAAAAATGGATACCCTGAAAAATTTTGTGAATTCCACAGTGGAAAATGACCATTTGCGAGTCCTTCTGATCCGAAAAGCAGGTATGGAAAACCAAAAATACGGGTATCCCATTGAAGACTTCTTTCTCCACTGAGGAGTGGATAAAAAAAGAGAAGAATGAGCGAAAAAAGAAGGGAAAGAAAGAGTGCGTGTCGGGCAATGGGTGCCAAAATATGGCGTGCCGTTTCCCACCCTAAAACAACACTCATCGTTCCATCTTTTATTTCTTTTAAAAAAGGATTCCAATACCGGCGTAAAAAACGTTGAGAAAAGTACGACACATTCAAAGCAAGATATCAAAAAAATAGTACCGCTTGATGCGTAAAAACACGAGTTTCATTCTTTAAATATTCCTTTTTACTTCTATTTTGGAAAATCCAGTAAATTTGTGCAGTACTTCGGGAATATCTACACTTCCGTCGGAATTTTGAAAGTTTTCTAAAATAGCAATAAGAGGACGAGAAGAAACAGCGGTTCCATTTAAACTATAGGCAACTTGTATTTTTCCGTTTTCATCACGGTATCGAATTTTTAAACGTCTGGTTTGAAAATCGGTACAATTGGAGGTAGAAGTAAGCTCTCTATATTTTTGTTGACCTGGGAGCCATCCTTCCAGATCGTATTTTTTTGCTGCCGAAAAACCTAAATCTCCAGTACAAATATCAATTACTTGGTACGGAATACCTAATTGTTGTAATAAATATTCTTCTGTTTCACGAAGCATTTCGTGCATTTGTAATGCTTGTTCGGGAGTACATACAATAACCATTTCTATTTTTTCAAATTGGTGTACTCGTAAAATTCCCTTTGTGTCTTTTCCGTAACTTCCGGCTTCTCTTCTAAAACAAGGAGAATATCCTGCAAGTTTTATTGGCAATTCTGAAAGTTCTAAAATTTCATCCATTCTATATGCCATGAGTGGTACTTCTGAAGTACCAATTAAATATAAATCATCTTCTCCAGGATTTACGGCATAAATTTCATTTTTATCGGCTTTTGAAAGAAATCCAGTTCCTTGCATGGCTTCTGCGCGAACCATAAAAGGCGGAATAATAGGGGAAAATCCTTTTTTTTGAATTTCTAAAAATGCCCAATTCATGAGCGCCATTTGTAGGACAGCAAGTTCATTTTTAAGATAATAAAATCGGCTTCCTGCTACTTTTGCTCCGCGTTCCATATCCAAAAGCCCTAAATTTTCTGCAATTTCCCAGTGTTCTTTTGGTTCAAAATGAAATACGCGTTTTTGCCCTTCGTTTCTTATAATTTTATTTTCTTCGTCCGATTTCCCTATTGGTACTTCTGGGAATGGCATATTTGGAAGCTCTAAAAGCATATCTTCCATTTTTTTTTCTATTGCTTGTAATACCGTTTCTTCTTGTTTTTTTGCTTCTGAAAGAATTTTCATTTCTTGTAATAAAACTTCTTTCTCAACACCTTTTAAAAGTGGCATTTGAAGAGATACTTCATTTTGTCGGGCTTTATATTCTTCTACTTTTTTTAGAAGAATTTTTCGCTCTTCGTCTGTTTTTAGAAGTTCATCAATGGTATGTGGAAGTATTCCTTTTCGACTGAGAAGTGTTTTTACTGTTTCTGGGTTTTCGCGGATGTATTTAATATCGAGCATAAAAAAGAAAAAAACAGGAAGATAGTACACAACCAGTTAATTTTGGAGCAAGAAAATGTTTTTGTATATCAAAAAAAATGGTTTCCGGGTAAATCCTTTTTTTCCTGTACTGGGGGGGCGGAGAGGGTATTTCGCTTCAGTAGCGAGTGAGGAAAGTGTTCCGTCACTATGCTCGCAGAATTCGGGAGAAACGGGACATCGTAAAAATCTCAGTACAAATCTTTCCAAAAAGGATTTTGTTCTTCTATAAGCCTAATTTTCTTTTTTCAAAGAATCTGCTTTTACTTTTTTCTCGCTCTTCTGGCTAGTATATCGTATGAAAGAAAAAGGAGTGAGGAGTAATAGCGTGCCGTTTCTATTTGTCATTCCCGCGAAGGCTTTGTCATTCCCGCGAAGGCGGGAATCCATATTCCACAAGACGGTTCCACACCTCCATTCGGGAGAGTATGGAACCAGCGAGATTTTCTTTTTTTATTGAGTGGCTTCTAAAAGTGCATTGATTCGATTAGCCAATTCAAATGATTCCTCAAGCTGCGGAAGTTTTTCTTGTAGTGTTGTGTCACTATTCTCCCTTATGTTCTCACCAGCACTGCTAACAATTCTTATTCCAGCACTACGCAGTATCGATGCCAATTCTTCAATAATGATTTGGCTTGTGTTATCAATTTGCACATTTATTCCCCCTCCATCGCCCATTATTTCCGCACTGTAATTTTGGGTGTTCAATTTTGAGGGAAGCCTGAGCATTGTATCCGTTGTGACTTTTGTCTGTCGTGGGATAATTATGTTGGTGGACATTTTTTATAAAAAAAATTTATCGTTTCATTTCCCTCCTTCTTTTTTATTTTGTCAAATTTTTTTTTACTTTAAAAATTTAAGTATTACACCAAACAAGATTTGTGCCAGTGTTGGGCGGGATTTGTAGTTTTTATGCTTTTGTTTAGTATTAAAATAGGTAAAACGAAAAAATCACTCAAACTCTAGGTTTAAACGAACAGAGGGGTTATTTTTATTTCTTTATTGGCGGTCTTTTTTCTGATACACGACATATAGGCATTTTTGTTATTTCATCTAATTCATCATCATTCCAAGTTTTTAAAGACGTTATCCCATCATTATATCCAGGAGCTCTACTATTTTCCAGATTCCAGAAGGTCTCGAGTGTGGATCCCATCTCTGTAATAGCATTCTTTGCCGCATCACAATTCTGTGGAGCTTTATCGCAAATAGGATTATCTAATATCGGATATAAGCCGTCAGTAAACTCTCGAATCATACTATCCATAGGAATATTACTACGCACAATATTTCTTTTACTCTCCTGAACATATTTGAGAATCAAATGTGAACAGGGCGTTTCTGCTACTGGTCCTTGTGTTTTTTGTGCTTCTGCTAACGCGGGGCTTTGTGTCATCAACGCCATTGCGGCAACAGCACCTAATGTTTTTAATTTCATAAAAAAGTTTCTAAAAAAATAAAGGTGGCACTTTGCTTCTTCTTTTTTATTTTGTCAAATTTTTTCGTTACCGGTACGTTACAGTTTGTATTTATACAACGTCTCCACAGTTTCGCTTTGCGAAAACTATAGAGACAGCGTGACACTTGAATTTAAATGGACTTTGGCAGGCTTTCCTGTATCAATTTTTGAATATCAGGACGATACATGTTTAGTACAACAATTATGCTAAACGCACATTTCAACGTCAGCCTAAAAATTGGGTTCTTATCAAATTGAGGATTAATATCTATAGCTAATTCTTCATCAGGACTCAGTCCTAAAAGTTTCAGGAGCTCCTTTTTTCTTTCGTTCATGCTCTTCAATATTTTTTGCCTATCTGCAGCATTATTATACCTTTCGGGTAACGGAAAATTTATTTCCATATTATTTATGAGATTCTTCAGATATTAATTTATTCTTCCTTCTTCTTTTTGTAAATACCGGTACGTTACAGTTTGTATAACACCACACGTAAGCATAAACGGAGTTTTTATGCTTTTTCATTTTTGTATCTTTTTTTTCCGTTGTTTATTTGCCACAATGCTTTTGTAAAAAAATTTCCATTTTTATGTATGCCTCTTTCTGTCTCTGCTCCATTGTCTACTGATGATATTTCGCTTCTTGATGCGTTTCATAAATCATGCAAAAAATCTATTCTCCAAATGGTGGCAAATGCTCAAAGTGGGCATCCTGGTGGGTCTCTTTCTTCGTTATCTTTTTTATCGCTTTTATATACTCAACGCATTGTACAAACCGGTGAAACGGTTATTGTATCGCACGGACATATTTCTCCTGCTGTGTATAGCGTTTTAGCCGAATGTGGATACATTCCCAAAAAAGAAGTCATAAATACATTTCGGAGAAATAACAGTATTTTTGAAGGTCATATTACACGTCATGTTCCTGGGGTATGGTTTGGAACGGGTCCTTTAGGGGTTGGTGTTTCTGCGAGTGCTGGTTTTGCATGGTCACAAAAAAATTCATTTTTACCAAATGGACAAAAAAAAAGAGTATTTGCCCTTATGGGCGATGGAGAAACACAAGAGGGACAAGTATATGAAATGGCACATTTTGCCAGTAAAGAACATCTTTCCAATTTATTATTATTTGTAGACGCAAATGCAGTACAACTCACGGGAAGTATTGCCGACACCATGCCTATTAATATTCCTGCATTTTTTCTTTCCGCAGGATGGAATGTATTAGAAGTGAATGGGCATTCATTTGAGGAAATGTGGGATGCTCTTCAAAAATCTGAAACAGAAAATGAAAAACCAACCGTTATTATAGGTCATACCATTATGGGATATGGAGTATCTTTGATGGAAGAAACAGGAAGACACAATAAATCAGATTGGCATGGAAAAGCTCCCACAAAAGAATTCGTAGAAAAAATTTGTACTGAAGAACTGTTGGTATCTGCCGAAGAAGAAACACTTCTCGAAAATTTTAGAAAAACGAAAGTGCTTTGGACACCCGAAACAAAAGAAGAAAAAGATATTTTTCTTCGTGGAATTTCTGAAAAAATAGATATTGGAGACCCTTTTGTGTACAGCGCAGAAACTTTTACCGATTGCCGAACAGCGTATGGAAAAGCACTGTTAGATATCGCGAAACGTAATTCTCATGTTATTGCCAGCACTGCAGATGTAGGAGGAAGCGTGATGACAAAATTTGTGGCAGAAGCACTTCCTCACCAACATATTGAATATGGTATTGCAGAGCAAAATATGGTTTCGGTATCTGGAGCTCTTTCGCTTACCGGATTAGTCCCATTTTGTTCTACTTTTGGGGCGTTTTTATCATCTCGTGCAAAAGACCAAGCCCGTGTAAATGATATTAATGAATGTAATACCAAAATGGTGGCAACACACTGTGGACTTTCAGTAGGGGAAGATGGACCAACACACCAAGCAATAGATGATATGGGCAGTTTTTTAGGAATGTTTCATACTGGAATTTTAGAACCAGCAGATCCGAATCATTGTGATCGTATTATTCGTTATATTTCTAAAACATACGGAAATTTTTATGTTCGCATGGGACGGCATAAAATTCCGGTACTTACGAAACAAAACGGTGATGTTTTTTTTGGTGCCGACTATCAATATTCTCTTGGGCGATGTGATTTGCTCAGAAGTGGTACCGAAATTACGCTTATTGCCATGGGAGCCACTGTACATGAAGCGGTAAAAGCACGGGAAAATTGTAAAAATCCTGAAAAAATAGAAATTATTGTGGCAAGTTCTCTGAAAGAATTTGATGATACCGTAAAAATATCAATTCAAAAGACTCATAAAGTATTAACCGTGGAAGATCATAATACTCGGTCGGGATTGGGGGCATGTATGGCACGGTATATTTTACAAAATGGAATACCCGTACATACTTTTAAAATGCGAGGAGTAGAGCACTACGAGCTTTCGGGAAAACCAGAAGAACTGTATAAAAATGCAGGAATTGATGCCGAAGGAATCCAAAAAATATTGGAAAAAATGCTATAAAACTCCAAAATATATTTTTTTGTTTATTTTAAAAAATGGGAAATAAATATACGAAAATACAAGCTCAAACGCATATGCTTGATGATAAAAAAGTAACGTATATTTGTATTACAAACGGGAAATATAATATTTTTTCCAAATTGGTTCTTCAGGAACTTCAAGAATTTTTAAAAACTTTACAAAATGGAAATTCTTCCGATTATGTGGTTTTTCATTCAGGAAGACTCGTAGAAGAAGATATTACCGAAAATTTTGCACAATGTACTGGAAATTTTAGTACGGGAGCTCATGTAGGAGAAATGGCGGAAATAAACACAAAAGATGAAGCTTTCAGGTATTCAGAAATGGGACAAACAGTAATGAAAACAATAAGAGCATTACAACAAAAAACAATAGTCGCTTTAGGCGATGGATGGTGTTTGGGCGGGGGACTAGAACTCTCTTTGTCGTGTGATCTTCTGATTGCGCATCCAAAGTCACGTTTTCAATTACCAGAAATACCTATGGGAATTATTCCTGGATGGGGAGGAACTCAAACACTTCCGTACCGAGTAGGACCACAAAAGGCAGAGCAGTGGCTTCAAAAAAATCCACCGCAAACCCTTTCTGCTCCAGATGCACTTGAAATGTGCCTTATTGATGCGATACAAGAAAATCCATTGGGATTTGTAAATAAATCAATACGATCGGATACACTTCCTCCATCTCGATCTTTAAAAAGTAATAATCCTCTAGAACTCAACGGAACAACAATTCCTTCATATGAAGCGGAAGCAGAAATATTTTCAGAATTTTTTACTACGGGTGTTCCTGAACTACTTTTACAAAAATTAAAAATTTTACAGGAAAAGAACACGCCTAAAGCCCTTTAAAATACTCTTTTGCGGCATTAAAATACACAATATCTTCTCGTTCAACAATTTTTATATCTGGAGAAATACCTATGCCATTTACCTTTTTTCCCTTTGGAGTTTTAAATTCTTCAATAGTAATTTTTATATGAGAACCATCCGAGAGAGGAATAAAATCTTGTGCGAGTCCTTTTCCAAAACTTACTCGTCCTATAATTTTGCCTCTTTGTGTATCTTGAATCGCCCCTGAAAAAATTTCGGATGCCGATGCCGAGAATTCATTTTGGAAAACAACAAGCGGTATTTTGCTATATTCTCCTTTGCCTATTGTTTTTTCAAAAGAAGTGCTATTTTTTGAGGAAATTTGCATCGCGACCGTTTTTTCTGGCAATAATTCTCCTAACATTTTGAGGGCAGTTTCTACAAATCCTCCAGTATTTCCCCGAAGATCAATAATAATTCCTTGCGTAGTAGCGTTTACATTTTTTTCAAGTATTTCCCTAAATTCTTGAGGTGTTTTATCTCCAAAGCTATTGATATGAATCCATAAAATATCTTCCCGGGTGCTTGCCCATACGTTTTTTTCTGGGGTAATGGATATTTTTTCCCGTGTAAGAGAAAATACTTTATTTTCTCCTTGTCGAATAACGGTTAAAGAAAAAGAACTTCCAGATTCTCCTTGAATACGACTAGAAATCGTATCTACTGTTTCGCTTTTTACATTTACATCATCTATTGCAGAAATAATATCTCCTGCTTGTAGTCCTGCTCTTTCTGCCGGAGTGTTTGGAAAAACTTTCATAATAACCGTTGATTTTGCTTTATTCATTCCCAAGCTCACTCCAATACCACTAAATTCTTTTTCTGATCCAACATTTTCTCCATTTACCGCATTTAAAAATTCTTCACTCTCTTTTTTGTCAAAATATACGGTATATGGGTCATCCAGCATACTAATGTATCCTCTAATAGCACCTTCCTCAAGATTTTCATCGAGGATATTTTCGCGGTAGAGAAAATTTTCATCCACAATATTTGTCACATGATCGAATTTTGGAAAAACAGGAGTAGTATCCTCATTTTCTTGAAGGTTTATTTGAGTCGTAAGCGCTAGAATTTCTGATGCTTGTTTTTTTGTTAATTTTCCATTGGGAGAAATTTTTCCTTCTTCAGAAGGAGAAAGAAATCCTAAATAAATAGCTTTTAATAGGAGAGATTTTACTCGAATATTTTTTGGAAGATCTTTCCATTCTTTTGGTGTTTCTAAAACAGGAATTACTGAAAATCCTTCTACTGTAAAAAGAATTTCCATTGCTTGTTGTTTTGTAATTTTTTTGTTTTCCTGAAATGTTTTTCCAAAACTTTCTAATGCTCCCATTTCTGAGGCGGTAGAAATATAAGAAAAAATAGGATTTTTTTCATCAATATCGGTAAAATTTTCATGTCCACTTGTTTTTCCAGAAAATCCAGAATTTTTAAGTGTCCACACGACAAATTCTCCCCTCGTAATAAATTCATTCGGCTTAAAAACTTCTTCTGCACTTATAATATGATGCTCTTCAAGATATTTTATGGCGTCATCATCTGAAAAAGCGAAAGTTGGAAGAGAGAAAAAAATGGAAATGGCGATGACAATAATCGAAAAGAATTTTTGAGAGCAGTTCATAAATATAAAAAACAATAGAAATATTTTTCAGAAATTCAGCATTTTTCTTACTGACAGGCTTCACAGTCTGGTCCGTTGAGGATAGAGCACATTACTGCATCAATGGTTTTTCCAGAAGGGGAAGATGCTTCTTCTTCTGTGAATGTTTCTCGCTTATGGGTTCCCTTTTCACTAATGGTTGATTTTTCTACCTGTGTTGCGCCAAGAGTTCTGAGGTAATAGGTTGTTTTTAAACCCTTTTCCCATGCCATTTCATACACTTCTGAAATATCTTTTCCACTGGTTCCTCGATAAAAAATATTAACGCTTTGAGATTGATCAATCCATTTTCCACGAACCGCTGCATGTTCTATAAAATATCGTACTGGGATTTCAAATACTTCTTTATATTTTGCTCGTATGTTTTCTGGAACTTCTAAAATACGCTGAATAGATCCATCTGAAGCCTTGAGCTTTCGACACATTTCACTACTCCAAAGACCTATTTTTTTTAAATCATGCACAAGGCTCGTATTAATAATCACAAATTCTCCTCCCATATTTGATTTCACGTAGAGGTTTTTATAAATTGGCTCTATACATGGAATACATCCTGCAATATTGGAAATAGTAGCAGTAGGTGCAATAGCCATACAGTTAGAATTTCTCATTCCATATTGTTTTACTGCCAGTCGAACAGGAGACCAATCCATTTTCTCAGATTTTGAAACTCCTGTAGTTTGACCTCTTTCTTTCTCTAAAAGATCAATGGTATCTACTGGGAAAATTCCTCGATCCCATTTTGATCCTTCAAAAGAAGGATATGCACCCCGTTCTTTTGCTAATTCTGTAGAAGAAAGAATGGCATGATACGATATAAATTCCATCATTTCATCGGAAAAATTTACAGCTTCTTTTGAGTCAAAATTTAAGTTTTTTATGTAGAGTAAATCTTGGAATCCCATAATCCCCAGTCCTACTGGACGATGTTGGAGATTAGAGGTTTTTGTTTCTTTTGTGGGATAAAAATTAATATCTACCACATTATCGAGCATTCTCATCGCCACACGAATACTGTGTGCTAAACGTTTTTCGTCTAAATTACCATTTTCATCTGCGTGTTGTGCAAGATTGAGAGATCCGAGATTACAAACAGCGGTTTCATCTTCCGAATTATTGAGGGTAATTTCAGTACAAAGATTAGAATTATGAACCACTCCTACGTGATCTTGTGGAGAACGAATATTGCAGGGGTCTTTAAATGTAATCCATGGATGTCCTGTTTCAAAAAGCATGGTAATCATTTTTCGCCAAAGGTCTTTCGCTGATATTTTTTTCCATCTTTTAATATGTCCTGATGCGATCAGATTCTCATATTCTTCATATTTTAATTCAAAAGCCTTTCCATATAAATCGTGAAGATCTGGAACTTCATTTGGTGAAAAGAGTGTCCAATCTTTATTTTCTTGTATGCGCTTCATAAATAAATCTGGAATCCAACTGGCAGTATTCATATCATGAGTTCGTCGGCGTTCATCACCAGTATTTTTGCGAAGCTCTAAAAACTCTTCTACATCGAGATGCCAAATTTCCAAATAAGAACAAATGGCACCTTTTCGCTTTCCTCCTTGATTTACAGCAACCGCAACGTCATTGTTAATTTTTAAAAATGGAATAACACCCTGTGAACTTCCATTGGTTCCATGAATATATGCTCCAGTAGCACGCACATTTGTCCAATCGTTCCCAATTCCTCCCGCCCACTTTGAAAGCTGAGCGTTATCAGAATAGACTTTAAAAATATTATAGAGATCATCTTTTACCGTAGAAAGATAACATGATGAAAGCTGTGGATGGTTTGTTCCTGCATTAAATAAGGTAGGGGTAGAACTGACATATCTCAGTGTAGAAAGGATATTATAAAATTCTATTGCTCGTTTTTCTTTTTCCTTTTCGTTTATTGCGAGTCCCATTGCAACCCTCATCCAAAAATATTGAGGAACTTCTACCCTTCTTTTTTCAATATGTAAAAAATATCGATCATAGAGTGTTTGCATACCCAAATAGGTAATTAAATGGTCACGATCTGGTTCTAGTGCATCTGCAATTTTTTGAAGATCAAATTCTAAAAGATTTTTACTCAGAAGTCCGTATTGAACTGATTCATGTAAGTTTCGAATAAAAAATGATCGGTAATGTTCTTCAAATAATTCTGGTTGAGAGGGGATTTTTACTTGAAATGCTTCCC
>CAIRYL010000032.1 GCA_903882825.1 uncultured Candidatus Peregrinibacteria bacterium
TCCTATTATTGGCAGAAGTCAAGAAATTGAAAGACTCATTCATATCCTCAATAGAAAAACAAAAAATAACCCTATTTTAGTGGGTGAGCCAGGAGTAGGGAAAACCGCAGTAGTAGAAGGGTTGGCACTGGCAATACACAGTGGAGATGTTCCCACCGGACTGGCTGGGAAACGAGTAGTAGCCCTTGATATGGGAGCCCTCATTGCGGGAACAAAATACCGAGGAGAATTTGAAGACCGTTTAAAAGAAGTAATAGATGATGCTATTGAGAGTGAAGGAGATGTCATTATTTTTATTGATGAACTCCATACCATTATTGGTGCAGGATCTGCAGAAGGGACACTCGATGCCGCAAATCTTTTAAAACCTGCGCTTTCACGTGGGAAAATTCAATTAGTAGGTGCCACCACATTTGATGAATACCGAAAACATATTGAAAAAGATAAAGCTCTTGCGAGACGATTTCAGCCGGTGAATGTAGATGAACCAGAAGAAGCAGATGCTGTTAAAATTTTATCAGGACTCAAAGAAAGTTTTGAAAAATATCATCGTATTTCTATTACCGATAAAGCCGTTATTGCTTCTGTAAAACTTTCAAAACGCTTTATTCCCGATAGATTTTTACCAGATAAGGCTATTGATTTATTAGACGAAGCATCTGCAAAAAAAGGACATAAAAGTCATAAAAAAACAGAAGAAATGAAAAAATTAGAAGAACAAATTTCTGCTATCAATAAAAAAAAGGAAGAAGCCGTACGGAACCAAGATTATGAAAAAGCGCTAAAAATAAAGCATGATATTGAGAAAATGGAAGCGAATATTAAAAAACAAAGAGAAATTATTACGAAAAATATTCCGCAAGAAACCATCACCGAAGAAGATATCGCCGAAGTGGTATCTCGTATTACTGGAGTCCCTCTTGAAAAATTATTAGGAAGTGATGTAAAAAGACTTTTAGAATTGGAAAAAAGGATAAAAACATTAATTATTGGTCAAGATCATGCCGTAACTGAAATTGCACAAGCAATTCGTCGGTCACGCGTGGGAATTTCCGATACCAATCGTCCCATTGGAAGTTTTTTATTTTTAGGTCCTACAGGAGTCGGAAAAACAGAATTGGTACGCGTTATTGCAGAAGAAGTATTTGCGAGAAAAGATGCACTCGTAAAAATTGATATGTCAGAATTTATGGAACGCCATGCTACATCACGGCTTATTGGTGCTACTGCAGGATATGTAGGATACGAAGACGGGGGGCAACTCACCGAAGCAATTCGCAGAAAACCATACAGTGTTGTACTGTTTGATGAAGTAGAAAAAGCACATACGGACTTTCAAAATCTTCTGCTTCAAATTTTTGAAGATGGATATCTTACCGATTCAAAAGGTGTACGAGTAGATTTCCGAAATACTATTATTGTGATGACTTCCAATATTGGGGCGGAAGTTTTAACGGACGAAGCGAGTAAAATTGGTTTTTCTACTGGAGGAAACGCCTTAGAAAAAGCAGAACACGATTTTGAAGAAAAGTCAGAAATGGTGATGGATCAAGTAAAAAAACACTTTCGTCCAGAATTTTTAGGAAGATTAGACAAAGTGATTATTTTTAAGCCACTCACCAAAAAACATATTCGGGAAGTGGTAAAAATTCAATTACAAGATTTAGAAAAACGATTACAAGAAAAGAATTTTGTGCTTTCGTATTCGGATGCTGTTATAAATTTTCTGACCGAAAAAAGTTTTGATCCGAAAAATGGCGCTCGAAAAGTAAGAAAAGTATTACGAGATGAAGTAGAAAACCTCATTACCGAAAATATTTTGACACATACCCGTGAAGATGGGGGAAATTTACAATTGGTAATGGCAAAAAAAGGAGAAATGCTCGAAATAAAATAGCATTTAACTCTTTTTTTCTGATCGTTTTCTCTCGTTTTCTTTTAAATGTTTTTTCCGAATTCGCACGCTTAACGGAGTTACTTCCACGTACTCATCATTTCCAATATATTCCAACGCTTTTTCAAGCGTCATTTCCAGAGGTGGAGTAAGCGTAATTGCCTCATCTTTGCCACTGGCACGAACATTTGTGAGTTTTTTTTCTTTTAAAGGATTCACTACTAAATCGGTTCCTTGATTATGTTCTCCAATAATCATCCCTTCATACACTTTTGTTTGAGGTTTTATAAAGAGTGGTCCTCGCTCTTGAAGGTTCCACAGGGCAAACCCTACGGTTTCTCCTTCCACCATCGAAATAAGAGATCCTACTTGTCGTTTTTCAATTTTCCCCACATGTGGAACATATTTTTCAAAAGCATGATAAAAAGTACCTTCTCCTTTTGTAAGAACAATAAAAGTACCTCTAAATCCTAGTAATCCACGGGTAGGTATTAAAAATTCCATTTGTACAATTCCCCCTTCCGATTTCATCGTTTGCATTTCTCCTTTTCTTCGAGATAGAGCATCAATAATACTGCCACTCATTTCCTCTGGCACTGTTACCGTAACGCTTTCGAGTGGTTCGTGTACTACCCCATCAATGTCTTGCAATACTACTTCTGGTTGAGAAACCTGTAACTCAAAACCTTCACGGCGCATGGTTTCTATAAGAACTGCCAGATGCATTTCCCCCCTTCCATACACTTTAAAACAATCAGATTGTGCACTAAATTCAATTTTAAGCCCTACGTTTGTTTCGAGTTCTCGTTCTAATCGTTCTCGAATATTCCGAGAAGTCACCATTTTCCCTTCTCGTCCTGCTAAAGGAGAATCGTTTACCATAAAATCCATTGCGAGTGCGGGAGGATCTACAGAAATAGCTGGCAAAGAAATTCCTTTTTCATCCGTCATAATGGTTTCTCCTACATAAATATCTGAAATACCGGCAATGGCGACAATATCTCCACATTCTACCATATCTACTTCTATTCGTTGAAGCCCATGAAACGAAAAAAGTTGAGAAACACGACCTCGACGCATTTCCCCATGAGGAGTTTTAATAATGACCGATGTATTTTTTTTCAGTGATCCACTGTGTACACGCCCAATTCCAATACGTCCTAAAAAGGAATCATACGCCAGTGTTGCAGGCTGAAAACGGAATGATTCATTATTATCGGCATACGCTACGGGAACATTTTCTAAAATCCAATCCAAAAGCGGAGTAATATCTTTGCGTTCATCGTGTAGATCTCTCATGGCAACACCTTCCCGAGCAATAGCATATAAATATGGGAAATTTAATTGTTCATCATTGGCGCCTAATTGCACAAAAAGATCAAAAAGTTCATCTACTACTTCATCGGGTCTGGCGGTGGATTTATCAATTTTATTAATAACCACTAATACTTTTAAACCCAATTTTAAGGATTTTTGGAGTACAAATTTTGTTTGTGGCATAGGTCCTTCATAGGCATCCACTACCAGTACGGTAGCATCTACCGTTCGAAGCATTCGCTCTACTTCACTCCCAAAATCCGCATGCCCAGGAGTATCCACAATATTAATTTTTGTGTCTTTATATCGAATAGCAGTATTTTTGGCATAAATAGTAATTCCTCTTTCTTTTTCTTGATCATTTGAATCCATGACTCGCTCTTCTACTTCTTCATGAGCAGCAAAAGTCCCAGAACCTTTTAAAAGGGCATCTACCAATGTCGTTTTTCCATGATCGACGTGAGCAATAATGGCAATATTTCGAATATCCATATACAATAAAAAAATACACAAAAAACCCTAACAGGGAAACGAAAGAAAGGAAAATGAATTTTAAACACAAAAAAGACCTTTACAAAAAATAAAAAAGTATGAAAAATGCAAACCTTCTTTTTTTACACATTTCCTTATGAAAAATAATGCAGAACGAGGACAAATTCCTGGTCATCAGAATAGAAAAATTCTTTCTGAGTTAGCATTAGCAGGGATGATTTTTTTATCAACAATCGAAACAACACGTGCGGATATGGGAGATTTTCTAAAGGCTATAACACCTACAAGTGTTTCCGCTAGTGTACATTTTGCAAATGTTACTGAAAGAGAAGAACCCCAGAATACAGAGGGCGAAGGGGGAGCCGAAGATGGAAAAAGCACAGGGGAAGACAAAACAAAAACAGAATATTTTGTGGGGCTTGGATTTAGATGGGGAGACCCAACAAGCACAGTATGCGATGGTTCCATGAAACATGTACCATTCAATTTTATCGAAGGGCAACCAACAAAAGCAGCACTTATGGCGGAATGTGCTTTAGAACAAAGAAAATTGCAGGAAGAAGCACAAGGAGACACCAAAAAATCCTTTTCCTTAAATGTTGAACAACCCGTTGTGACTCCTACAGTCTTCACACCAAAGGAAATTACCGAAGTTGGGATTCGAGCATTCCAAAATCTAGGATTACAATCAAAATTCAAATAAAATTTCTCGTATTTTTTTAAAGCACTTCAAAAAAATAAAAAATTTAA
>CAIRYL010000033.1 GCA_903882825.1 uncultured Candidatus Peregrinibacteria bacterium
AAAAAAAGAAGAGAAAAATATTATTGTATAAAATTATTGCGCCATTTTTTCTGGGACTATCGCCCAAAACTTTTTCCGAAAATTTTCTTCTGAAAACTCTTCTGCCCTCTCACGAATTTTTACAATATTTTTTTGAAATTTTTCTTCTTGTTTAAAAAATTCAGCCAAAGCCTCTAACAATCCATCCGAAGTTTGAGGCGTAAAAAATACTCCTGTTTCTCCCTCTACAACACTTTCTCTCACTCCTCCTTGTGCATAAGCAATAACCGGTTTTCCACACGCCATAGCTTCTACCGGTGCAATTCCAAAATCTTCCAATCCAGGAAAAATAAAAGCTCTCGCATACTCTAAAAATTCTTGTACCTCCTCGTCCGATTTTCGACCTAAAAATTCAATATTTTTGCCTGCCATTTCTTGCAAACGGGTTTTATCACTCCCCTCTCCAATAATTACCAATTTGTGTTTTGGAATACGAGAAAACGCTTGTACGGCAATATCAATTTTTTTAAACGGTTCTAATGCCGAAACAATTAAAAAATAATTTCCATTACTTTTCGTAGCGGTAAATCGTTGTGTACACACAGGAGGATACAGAAGAAGAGAATCGTTTCTCCTCCAATATTTTTCAATTCGTTTTTGCGTCGTGCGAGAATTTGCCAACAATATATCCGGACGGCTTGCAGAAGACGCATCCCAAATCCGCAAACGATGGAGAATCATTTCTATAAAACGTCTTTTCCACCATTTCAAAAATCCCGTCGACTTTTCATCAAGATATTGATGAAAATAATCCCAAGCATAACGCATAGGAGAATGACAATAACAAATATGCAATGCAGAAGATGGGACAATAATACCGTGTGCAAACGCGCTCGAAGAAGAAATCACCAGATCAAAATCAGAAAAATCAAAAGATTCAATAGCCTCTGGCATTTGAGAAACCAAAAATTGCCGAGGAATACCCATATTTTTCCATTTTTGGAGTGATGACGTGTGAATTTTTTCTTTTGGAAAAACCTCCCCACAAGATTTTTCATCGTAGAGCAATGTATAAATAGGCGCATCGGGAAACATACGCTGAAAAGTATCAAGGACTCGTTCAGCACCTCCCATTTTCACAAGCATTTCATGAACAAGTGCAACTTTCATAAGTAGGTATGAATCCCAAAAATAATCGGGGAATGCTCAAAAATAGAATTAAAATGGTAAATCTTCTGGCTTAATATCCGATTCGTATTGAATAGCCGGAATTTCTGGAATTTCATTCGCGAATTCTGATTTTGATCCCGTAGATTTCGAAACAGAAGCAGAAGTTTCAAATGGAACATCTGGAGATTCATGACCAGGAAGAACTATTTCATCGGCAATAACCTCGGTGGTATAACGTTTTTCTCCATCAGGAGTATCCCAAGACCGAGTATGCACTCGTCCAGAAATAAAAATCTTTTTCCCTTTTTTTAAAAACTCTTCTCCTTTTTCGGCTATATTTCCCCAAGCAACAATATTATGGAATTCGGTTTCTTCTTTATCCTCATTCGTCGCTTTATCTTTCCATTTCCTATTAGTCGCCACCGAAAAACTTCCCACAGAAACCCCATTTGCCGTTTGTCGTAATTCAATATCTTTCGTGATGTTTCCAATAATTTCAGCAGAATTAAGACCAGAAGCAAACGGAACCGTACCCGGAAGTGCGGGAAAAGCCCCATTTTTAGGAGTTAAAAGAATAAGATCATCCGCAATAATTTTTGTTTTATATCTATTTTTTCCAGCTTCATCTTGCCAAGAATCAGTTTTTAATCGTCCTTCAATGTACACTTGTGACCCAGCAGATGCATATTTTTCAAGCGTTTCTGCATTCCACCTCCACACGGTTACCGTATGAAACGAAGTAGAATCTTGCAAAGATCCTTCACGCTCTATTTTGGCAGTCACCCGAAGATTAATATCACATACAGCAATTCCTGCTGGTGTTTGCCGAATTTCTGGGTTTTCAGTAAGGTAGCCAATAAGTTTTACGCGATTTAAGGCGATCATAAAAAAAAGAAAAATGCCTACCCATTGTTTCACATTTTTTTTATTTTTCACAATATCTGTTTTTTAAAAGAAATAATAAAAATAAGGGCTTATTTCTTCTTTTTCATATTTCTAGATGAATCATTTGTGATTTTTAATGGTTGGGAGTGTCCATTTGTAAAAAAAGATTCTATATCCTCGTGTATTATGGGAATACATAAATTTTTCATCAGGTTTTTAATTATTCTCCAATTTTTTAATATTTCTTCTAAATTTTTTGTAGAAGTATCCATAATTTCTAACATCTTTTGGAAAGACGTTTGGCGAGAAAGTATGTTTTGAAATGCTTGAACCTCACTCGAAAGACCTTGTTGAGTTAAAAAACTTTGTAACTGAGCATTCGTAAAGCGCATTTGATTTTGGCATTGTTGTAAGAAAAGATCCGAATATGACAAATGTTCAGGATTTTTATAATTTTTTAAAATTTTTTCAATAATACTTGTAATTTGTGGATTTTTCAGAATACGAGAAATATTTTCATGTGTAATAACAAAATTCTTCAATGCAAAAATTTCATTGCTATATCGGTTAAATTCTTTTTTGAGTATTTTGTGGAGTTGAATAAGTAAATCGCTTTTCTCTACTTGAGTAGGATTCAAAAGACTCGCCAGTGTTTCTTGAAAATCAGCTACTGTTATATTTGAACTGCTTAAAGCTTCACTCAAAATATCAAAATTGTTCAGTAGTGTTTTTTGGGAAAGTGAAATTTGATGAAGACTGTTATTATTCATCTTATAAATTTTATCACCACTCGTTTTTTTGGCTTTATGAATAGCGAGGAGTAGTTTTTTGGCTCCCTCTTGTATTTGCAAATGAAGGCTATTTTCAGCATCTGACATTTTTGGGTGAGCATTCTGAACATTCAGCATGAGCATAAGCTGTGCCACAAAATATTGTGTATTTTTTTGAAGAAGGTGAATGGGAAGTATAGAATCCTCCACAAAAAATACGGGATTTGCCTTTACCGTTACCCTTTTCCCTGGCTGGATATTCCCTTCAATAGTATTTACAATGCCCACGGATATATTCAGATTGTTTAGTTCGTTTTGTATGCTTCCTATTATGCTCTCTATTTCTCTTTTCAATTGAATATTCAGGGCATTAATACTATTCTCCACCTCTTTACAATGATGAGTATTTATTTCGCCAAATACTGTTACTTCAATTTGAGACAGATAAAAATAAGATGGCGCATCTTATAGATTGCAGAGAAATACGTCAAATTTTTTTGTTCTCGGCAAATATTAAAAAATTATTTGAGATTTTTCGGGAGTCTTGTACCCTACCAATGTTTATAAAAATGGAAAAAATGAAATATTGGCTTTTCAAATCAGAGGAACAGTGTTTTTCGTATGATGACCTTTTACAAATGCCAGATCAAAAAACACATTGGGATGGAGTTCGAAATTATCAAGCAAGAAATTTTATGCGTGACACCATGCAAATAGGTGATGTTGGTATTTTTTACCATTCCGGAGGTACACATCCACATGCCATCGGAACGGTACATATTGTCAGAGACGGGTATCCAGATTTTACCGCTTGGGATGAACATTCCGAACATCCTGATCCTTCGTCTTCTCCTCTTTCTCCAAAATGGTTTATGGTGGATATAAAAGCAGAAAAAAAATTTACACAGCCTGTTTTTTTAAAAAATATGCGCACTATTGCAGAGCTTTCCGATATGGCACTGTTACGAACCGGCAATCGGCTTTCAGTAATGCCTATTGGTCAAAAACATTTTGAAATTCTTTGTACCCTTGGCTTTTCTTCCACAGTATAATGAATAATTTTTTCCCAGTTCTTCCACAATTTCGCCCATTAAATGAGAAAGAAAAACAGCTCTTTCAAGATTTTTATACAATTTTTTCTGATAAAAACGCACACCTGAATTTATCTGCCATTCGTGATGAAAAAGGATTTTGGGAAAAACATGTGTATGATTCACTTTTAGGCGCACCTATTCTTGCTCAAAAATCTCCAAAAAATGTAATAGATATGGGAAGTGGAGGCGGTTTTCCGGCTATTCCTCTCTCCATAATCTTCCCTCATATTCAATTTACTCCCATCGATTCGGTACAAAAAAAAGGAAAGGCTATTCAAGAATTTGCAGAAAAACTCGGACTTAAAAATGTTCATGTCCAATGTGGGCGTGCAGAAGATTTAGGACGAGAAAAAAAATTTCGAGGACAATATGATATGATTTTGGCTCGTGCATTCGCAAAATTTTCTCCACTTTTAGAAATGACACTGCCGTTTTTAAAAATGGGAGGCATTTTATTGGCATACCGAGGACCAGAAAACGATAAAAATGATGATCTCCTTATTGATTATTTTGGCGGATTTTGTATTCAGAAACACAAAAACAATCTTCCGTCTGGAGAAGTACGAGAAATTTGGGAAATTCAAAAAGTAGAACCAACGGCTCCTCAATTTCCCAGAAAAGTAGGAATTCCAAAACAAGAACCAATAGAAGTTTAAAAATGCAATGCTCGCTTTTTTATAAAATACAGATCTCTAAAAAAATTTTCTTCTCTGTTATTCTTGAGTGATTTGTTTTCTTTTGATACCCTCACGAGTGATTTTTTATAACCCGTGGCGGATTTTTCTGCAAAACGTATTTTGGCAAAGGCATGGAACATTACCCATAAAGAACGAAAAAACCTTTTTTGGTATGGATTTTTACCATCTTTGGTTTCTATGAGTGTGGGAGTTGTTATTGTGTATTTTCAAGCGGAACTCCTTTTAAATTCCAAAATTTTTCGCCCAGAAAATCCAAAAGGAATACTCGAAATTCTTTCCCCTATTATGAAATGGGCAACTTCTCCGGAAATTCCTACCGGAGTAGTAATAAGCATGGTGATTCTCGTGTTTCTTGCGTCTTTTTTTATTCCCGTTTTTTGCCAGGGTGCCATTATAGGAATGACTCAACAATACCAAAAAGAAGGGATTATGCGACGAGGAATTGGGCGGGGATTTATTCATTTTTTACCACTATTTCAGTTTTCGATATTTAAAAATTCTATTCAACCATTTTCAATAGCTCTGGAATTTCTTTTCTTTTTACGATTTTTAGGAATGGGAGCCCTTTTTATTTTAGAAATTATATTTGGATTATGGTTCGCGTTTGGTATTTTTGGACTTTTCTTTTTTACATATGTTCCACAATTCATTGTGATTGAAAATTCACACTCAGGAAAAGCTCTGATGCAATCTCTTCACAAAGCCTCACTGTTTCTTCCAGAAACATTTTCTCTTGTTGCATTTTTTATTTTTATAGAATTGAGAGTATTATTTAATGTTTTTGTTATATTTGCCATTCCTGCTATTACTATTAGTGTTGGAGGATTTATTGCTCATTCGTATATTGGATATTTTGCAGAAGGCGCTTTAATGTTATTGGTATTAGTTATCTCCGCTATTTTATCCGGAACCCTTTTTATTTTAGCAAATGTGGCATGGACACTCGCCTATTTAGAACTCAAACAAATTTCTTTAGAAGAAGGTACCGATAAAAAGTAAGAAATATTCTTTTTCTTTTTTTATGCATTTTGCAGATCTCCTCACCAACACTGTTCAAGAAAAAAAATCTCCTCTATGTTTGGGGCTTGATCCACATTATTCACACATTCCAGAATACCTCAAAAAAAACGCTTCTCCCGAACAATCTCTTTTAAAATTTCTTATTCCTATTATTGATGCATGTAGTGAGCATATTGCTTGCGTAAAGCCACAACTTGCATTTTTTGAAGTCTTTGGGAGCGCGGGATTTTTAGCATTTGAAAAAGTTTGTATGTTTGCAAAAGCACGAGGACTTTTAGTGGTGGTCGATGGAAAGCGCGGAGATATTGGTTCCACTGCGGAAAACTATGCAGAAGCATTTTTAGGAAAAAATAGACCATACGACGCTCTTACCGTAAATCCGTATCTTGGATCAGATGGAATTTTACCATTTGTAAAAAAATGTGCCGAAAATGAAAAAGGGCTTTTTATCCTTACAAAAACTTCTAACCCGAGTGCGGGAGAATTTCAAGATTTAATTATAGGAGAAGAACTCCTGCACGAAAATGTGGCTCACGCCGTAGCCAGATGGGGCATGGAAGATATTGGACTTTCTGGATTTTCAAGTATAGGAGCGGTTGTAGGAGCAACATATCCGGAAGAAATGCGTATTTTACGAAAAGAGATGCCTTCACAAATTTTTTTGGTTCCCGGGTACGGAGCCCAAGGTGGCACAGCAAAAGATATTGCTGGTGCGTTTTATAACGATAAAAAA
>CAIRYL010000034.1 GCA_903882825.1 uncultured Candidatus Peregrinibacteria bacterium
AAAAAAACACTTGAAGATTTTGAAAAAGACAAAGACCCTCAGATGGATAAAGCGTTTGAAATCTTAAATTCTCAGAAACGCAGTTCTGAATAAAAAAATATCATCTTTCTTTTTCTATGCTTTCTCCTCATATTTTTCGCGCTTATGATATCCGTGGTATTTATGGAATTGATTTTGATGAAGCAGGAATACAACAAATTGCTGTTGGATATGCCTGGTATCTTCGTCAAAAAAGTCCTCATAAACATTCTTTTCGGGTAGTGCTCGGACGAGATGGGAGAATAAGCGGGGAAAGTTTAGAAGATGCTTTTGCGCTTGGTTTGTTACAGAGTGGAATTGATGTTGTACGAATAGGAATGGTAACGTCCCCACTGCTATATTTTGCAACCTGTAGTGATGGATTTGATGGTGGCGTGATGATTACAGCCAGTCATAATCCTGCCAAATATAATGGAGTAAAACTTCAAACAATGGGATCAAAAGCAATTTGCGGAGAAGAACTGCAAAAAATTTTACAAAGGATTCTTTCTTTTCATGAAAAAGAAGAGTGGGAAGATGAAAAACATCTACAAGAATATGAGTATGGAATTGAAACTACTGCTGATTTTACAGAAGAATATTTTTCTGTGCTCAAGAGCATTACCAATTTCCCAAAAACGGGAACACTGGTAATTGATGCAGGAAATGGGATTGCAGGAAAATATGCACCAGAATTTTTTAAAAGAGCTGGGTTTCAGGTTCACGAATTATACTGTGATATTGATGGCAATTTTCCAAATCATGAAGCAGATCCTGAACGAGCAGAAAATCTTACAGATTTAAAAAAATATGTCGTCGAACATCATTGTGATTTTGGTCTTGCCTTTGATGGGGATGGCGATCGAATTGGAGTAGTGGATAAGTGTGGAAACCACTTTTCGGCAGATTTATTGTTGCTCCTCTTAGCCCGAGACGTACTCACGAGAAATCCTGGCGCCACCATTGTATACGACTTAAAATCTACTGAACTTTTAAAGGAAGAAATAGAAAAAATGGGTGGGATACCGGTTATTTGTAAAACCGGACATTCATTTGTAGAAGAAAAAATAGAAGAAACAGATGCTCTGTTAGCCGGTGAAGTTTCGGGACATATTTTTATGACGGAACAATATTTTGGATTTGATGATGCGCTTTTGGCATCTGCCAAATTAGTAGAAATAGCATTTTCAAGCCAAAAAACATTTACTGAAATTTTTGCGGAACTTCCTCAAACATTTGTTACTCCTGAAATAAAAATTTCTGTATCAGAAGACAAAAAATTCCAATGTATTCAGCGCATTGTAGAACGTTTACAAAAAATATACCCCGATGCACTGACTATTGACGGCATTCGAATAGATTTTGGAGAAAGAGCATGGGGAATTGCACGTGCTTCTAATACTGCTTCTTATTTAACGACTCGATTTGAAGCTCGTTCTCCAGAAAAACTTGAAGAAATTCAGAAAATTATGAATACCGTTATTGAAGAGGAAGTAAATCGGTAAAAACAGGAAGACAATTCTTTGAAATTATGTCATTCTATTCTCGACATTATTTATTTTATGATTGAAGAATCTCTTGATGAAAAAGGGAAGAAAAAGAAAAAAGAATACTTTATTTCGGTGTGTACTTCTTCAAAAGCGTGTAAAAAAAGGGCTTCAAAATATGTCTGGGAACGTTGTTGTAATGAACATAATAGAGAAAATTTTGAAGAAGAATCTTTTGAGGATGGAAATCTCCATTTTCGACAATCACAGTGCATGGGACTGTGTAAGCAGGGACCAAATGTAAAGGTTTCAGAAGATGAAGAAGGAAAAGATGCTTCTATCTTTAGTTGGATGAATCCTATAAAAATAGCAAAACTTTTAAAACGGCTGAAGAGCGGAAATGATCCAAAAGATATTAAAAATTTTTAATCCTTTTTTATTTTTTTTATGGACTCTTTTTCTTCTGTAGAAATTGGTGCTTTAGTAGCAGGACTTACAGAGCTTGTAAAATCTTATGGGCTTCCATCAAAATATATACCACTCATTGCTATTTTCTTTGGAATTTCATTTTCTGCACTTTTTGCGTATCGGGCCGGAGCAGATTCTTCTGCTCTTGTAGATGCTGGGCTTCAGGGGCTTCTTATTGGTCTTGTTACGACTGGACTATATAAAGGAGGGAAAAGTTTTATACGAGCTGCAGGTGTACCTGAAGATTGTTCTTCTACTCCTCCTTCCCCTGTATCACCTCCCCCATCTGGAGAATTAGATCATGGGTGATGAAAAAAGTCTTCTTTGTTTTTTTGGGGATTATTTTTTCTGGCACTCTTTTTCTTTTTTTAATATATTGCTTTATTTCTTTCCGAACGAAAGATTTTCTTTTTGATGATCTCCCTCAGATTCCCTCTCAAAAAGTAGGTGTAGTATTAGGAACTACCCCTTGGACCACTACTGGAATGCAAAATTTATATTTTGTATATCGCATGGATGCGTCTGAAGCACTGTATAAATCTGGGAAAGTTCAATATCTTTTGTTGAGTGGAGATAATGGAACTCCCTATTATAATGAACCACTCGAAATGAAAAAGAATTTAATTGCCCGTGGTATTCCTGAAAATCGTCTTATTTTAGATTATGCAGGATTTCGAACATACGATTCTGTACTCAGAGCAAAAGAAGTATTTGGACAAAATTCATACATTCTTATTTCTCAAAAATTTCAGAATGAGAGAGCTCTTTTTATTGCTTCTGCTGTAGGAGTTTCAGCGGTAGCATACAACGCAAAAGATGTACAAGGACGTGCGAGTATAAAAACAAATGTAAGAGAAATATTTGCGAGGGTAAATATGTTTTGGGATTTAATGGTGGGTACAGATCCCAAATATTTAGGAGAAAAAATTACAATTGGAGATTAACTCGCTTTTGTTTGTGTTTGTGGGACAGGAGTGGAAACCACTACGGGAATAGCCTTTTGTGCGGCTGCTTGTGCAGCAGCACGTGCCATGGCTTCTGCTTGTGCTCTTGCATTTGCTTCGGCTTGTGCTCTCGCTGAATCAGAAGATATATTTTGAGGAGGAGAAACAGGTTTTGTAGGAGGTGTTTTAGGGGCAACAGTAATAATTTTTTTTTGGTTTGCTATTACTTTTTGTGCTTGCGCTCGTGCTTGTGCATCTGCCTGTGCTTTCGCAATTTGTTCCAATCTTTTTTGCTCTTCTACACGTTTTGCAATAAGAGATACTCTTTCGTTGGGAGAAAGAAGTGCGACAGTTTTTATTTTTTCTGGATTTGTAAATTCCAGTTGTGTTCGAGCAAGAATAGCAACCGCTTCCGCTCTTGTAACGGGTTGAGATCCTCCAAATTGTCCATTGGTATAGCCTTTTATAATTCCGTTTTCTAAAGCAGTTTCTACATATACAGCGTCCCATCCCGTTTGATCCAGATCTGAAAAATGTATTATTTTGGGAGAATTTGCTTCATATCCACTTCCAATGCCAAAAGAAGAAAGTGTCATTTTTATCATTTCCGATCTCGTCACGAGATCGTTCGGATGAAAGAGTCCATCACTTTTTCCTTTTACCACTCCTGATGTATTCGCTTGTGCAACATATTGGAAAAACCAATCACTTGGAGAAACATCTGAAAAATGAGAAGATATATTTTCTGAATTTACTGTTGAGACATTTGAAGACAGAATTTTTATTGCTTCTGCACGAGTTATTGGGGAGTTTGGTTTAAAAGTCTTATCAGAATATCCATTAATCACGTGTTCCAAAATCATTTTTCCTAAATATGGTTGTATAAAATTATCACGTGAAACATCTACAAAGAATGTTCCTTTCCCATTTGGGTTCATAAGCCCTAAAATTTCTTGCATATCTGATACCCCATCTTCATCACTATCTGCCAGGAGAGGATTTGTTTTAAAAATCCCTTCTTCAAAATCATTAAGACCATCTCCATCACTATCGGCGATTGTTTGAGAAGAAACAATACTTTCTTTTCTTGGTTTTCTGGTGACACTCACAGATGCAGTACTGATGTTTCCACTTTTATCTGTAGCGGTTACAACGAATACGTTTTGTCCATCTTTAAGAGAAAATGTCCCAATTCCAGAAACGATTGGATGTGCATCTTGATTATCTGTAATTATTCCCATAAGAGTAACATTACTTGTTTCTGCAGAGAAAATTTCCCCTTCTCTTGGAGAAGTGATGTGAATAATGGGGGCAGTGGTGTCTAAGGTTGCAACAACAGGAATAGGGGAAGATACCAATCGGGAAGTATCCGGTCCAATTCGATATCCTCCATCATGGTCTTCTTCTTCATATTGATATTCTCTTTCTTCATTATCATCTGCATATGCCGGTGGTGCAGAAAGGATACTAGACGCATCATGTGGTTTTGAAACAATATTGATGGTAAAAACACTTGAAAACGTAAGGAGCAATGTGAAGAGAAATGTGAAAATTCGGATATTCATAAAAAAAATAAAAGTCTCTGTTATTATAAAAGATCAAGATGAAGAAAACATGAAGACAGAAGATGGGATTTTATTGATGTATTCCGATAATAAATACCACTCCTTTTGGTTTATTTTCTACCGAAATTTCCCATCCATTTGCTTCGACTAAATTTTTAGTAATGGCAAGTCCAAGACCAAATCCTTCAGTATCTTGCACTGTTTCCGAACGAAAAAATCGTTCAAAAATAGAAGAAAGCTCTGGTTCTGGTATATTTTCTCCAGAATTTGCTATTTCTATTTTTCCTTGGGTGTACAGAATGGATACAATCCCATTTTTTGGAGTAAATTTATAGGCATTCCACAAAATATTCCAAAAAATTCTTTTTACAGATTCTGCTTCTGCAAAGAGAAAACTTTCTTCTGGAATCTGTATTTCTACATTTATTTTTTTTTCATGAAATTTAGGAAGAATATTTTGCAAAACTTCCATAACTGTTATTTTGAGATTTATTTTTTCTTTTTTAGACTCTGGGAAAACTTGTCGATCACTTTTAGCGAGCAAAAGAAGGGAATCAATGAGCTGTTGCATATTTAAAAGTTCCGTTCTTGCATTTTTAATATGTTGTATATTTTGAGTTTTAAGCGCCAGTTGAAGAGAAGAATCGATAATAGTGAGGGGTGTACGAAGTTCATGCGAGGCGTCTTGCGTAAATTTTCGAAGATTATCAGCTGATTTTTCGAGGCGAACAAATAAATCATTAAGAGTTTCACTCAATATTCGAATTTCATCATTTTTGGGTCCAATAGGTGGAATATGGAGGGAAAGAGAAGAGAGCGAAATATGTTTTGCTTTTTCCGTAATTCGTCGTAGGGGATCTAATATTTTCCAAGCAAAAGCGTATCCAATAAAGAAAAAAAGGAATGTGGACATTCCAGAAAAAAGAAAAGCCTTTTGAATAAGGTTTTTTTCCTGTCGAAGATAATCTTTTACTTCTTCTGCTATAAGAATATCTTCATTCTGGAAAGCAAGTTTCCCAGAAAAAACAAATATTTCTTGTTCCGGTATCACCAAACTTTCTCCGGGGATCGGAATATTTGGAATATTTGGAAAATTTTCAGAAGCAAATATAACATTTCCGGAATTAGAGATAACTTTCCCCATCACATTTTTTTCTTCGTCAAAAAAATCTCTTATTTCTTTGTTTATAATAAATTTTTCTGATTCCTCTTGTTCCTCATCCTCTGATTCTGATTCTTTTCCTTTTTGTTCTTCTTCAAGTTTTGTATTAAGTTTTTTTAAAACATTCTTCATTTCTTCCGTTTCGTTGTATACCCATTCATAATGATAAGAAGTAATGAGTAAAAAAGAAGAACTTCCCAATAAAAAAAATACAAGGACGGCAAAGAAAAACGCAATACGGGTTCGGGTAGAAAATCTCATATTTCAATAAAAAATTCTGGGATTTTATATCCAATGCCTCTTACCGTTTCGATCTTATCTTTTCCAATTTTTCTTCGAATGGCTGAAATATGAACTTCTATAGTATCAGAATCAAAAAGCAGATCTGCCTCTCCTATTCCCCATACTGCTTCTAAAATTTCCATCCTATTTTTTGGACGACCTCTGTGTCGCAGTAAAAATTCTACAATCGAAAATTCTTTTGGGGCTAATGAAATCATTTTTCCAAAGCGTTTTACCGTATGTGTTCCTATATTTACTTCCATATCCCCTACCCCAAACACTTCAGATTTTTGGGGGATATTTCTTCGTAACAGTGCACGAATACGAGCTAAAAGCTCTTCAAAATGAAAAGGTTTTCCAAGATAGTCATCGGCACCAGCATTCAAACCTTCTATTTTATTTTCTACATCACTTTGTGCCGTAAGCATTAAAATAGGAGTCGCAATACCTGCATATCGAAGTTGCTTGCAAATTTCTAACCCATTCATAATGGGTAAATTTCTATCTAAAATAAGAAGAGAAATTTCTAAATCTTGCGCTTTTTGCAGTCCTGTTTCTCCATCACGAGCCGAATATACCCGAAAATGTTCTAGCTCTAAAAATTCAATAATATTTTTTGAAAGCCGAGGATTATCTTCTATTAAAAGAATAGTATACATGAATACGAAAAGAATGATTATTTCCTTTCTACTACCTTGTATGCGCTTCCCACATTGCCACTCGCGTCTTGAGCCGTCACAATTACAGAATTAAATCCTTTTTGGAGGAGAAACGTACCTGTACCACTGAGTGTAGGATTTTTGTCTATTTTATCCCATACTTTTGCAGTTACAATTACACTTTTTGTTTCTGCTGGGAAAATTTGACCATCTGCAGGAAATGTAATTTCTATTTTTGGGGGTTCTCTATCTTCCAGCGGAATCGGAGAAGGAGAGGGTTGGATGATTACGATATTTTTTTGAATTTTCTGGAAATCTTGAAAAGAAATATCGCTTACGGAAGGGAAACGAGAAGAGAGAATTGCTCCCGAAAAAGCATCTATAGAAATTTGTTGTTGAATACCGTTTTTTTCAGTTTGTATAACAATTCCTGGTGTAAAGCCTTCAAATGCATACCACGAATATAAAGACTGAACTCCGTATTTTTGTGCGATAAAAGATTCAGCGTCTGTTTGATTTATTTTTCCATCTATTTGAAGGAGAATTCTATTCCCCACTGCTTCTTGAAAAAAGAAACCCAATCCCAACAGTGTCACCAAAATAAAAAGGATAATATTCCCCAATAAATTTTCTTTTGCTTCTGGGTATCTCCATAAAAATCCAGCGAAAAAAACAAGTGTTGCTCCAGCAAGTATAATAAATGGTGACATATAATAGAAAAAAGAAGGATTAATTTTTTAAAGATTTTTGAAATAGAGAAATTTTAAAACCACTCGCCGAAACAATCCATAAGACAAAAATAAAGGTAACAGGAATCATAATTTCTAAAATTTCGCTACTCAAAAGATCATATCCACGTCCTATGTTTACGAATACAATATGAACCGCCACCACTAAGAAAAATGGATATACTAAACGATGAAGCCTTTTCCAGTTCCTTTTGAGTATTTGTATAGAAAAAATATTGGACGTAAGAGTGAGGATGAGAGCGATCAAAAAAGCTATCATTCCCCAAAAAAAGAGGGTTTTAAAATCCCACATATCTGCTAAAAAAAATCCACTTGGCAGAGGAATCTTTTCATTGAAAAAAAATCCAATGCTATGCGCAATCCCAAGTGACCCACATAAAATACCTACTTCTTTCCTGAGAGGGAGGAGACTTCTAAAAATTTTAAAATCTCTAAAAATATCGCTCAGTGGACGAACTGCCAAAAGAGCAATGAGGAGCCCCCAACATATTTCACCAAGTGGGCGAAAATCTTCTGGGAAAAAAAATATTCCAACGAGAGGAGTAAAGGCTGAAAGTAAAATTGCCCTTTGCAAAAGAGAAAAAAATGGGATTTTCCCGTCTAAAAAGAAAGATTTTAAAAAATTCACCATAAAAACAAAAGAAATTTCAATGGGAAATATAGCACAAAAACATG
>CAIRYL010000035.1 GCA_903882825.1 uncultured Candidatus Peregrinibacteria bacterium
AAATTGCGAAAATGGAAATAATCCCAGTCACGAACAACAATGGGAAAAAAATAAATTTTTCCAATTCTCGAAAAGAAAAACGAATCCGCGCCACAACGATCATTATTAAAGCAAGGGAAATCCAAAAAAAACTTCCCTGATGCCGGACACTGTCTCCAAAAAATGCAACAATTGAATTTTTAGCAAAAAATGAGGTAGTAATAACAGAAAAAAGGAAAATCCCTCCCCCTAAAACCAACATTTTTGGGAAAGTACAAAAAAAAATTTTTTTATTTTTTTGAAAGTTTTGAATTTCCGAAATCCCAGAAAAAAGAGCGAGAAGACCTATGATAACGGCAAATATCAAAAACTTATTCACCTCAAAAATTTGATTCGTGAAAAACGAAAAAATAAGTGGAATAACAAAAATTCCAAAAGAAAGAGTGAGAATCGAAAAAAAGCGCATAAGAAGCGTAAAAAAGGTTTTAGACCTTCTTTTCTTCTACCCGAACCACCACTTTTACTATTTTCTTCTCGGAAAGATGAATTTCTACCGTATGGTCTCCGAGGTCTTTAATATGATGTGGCAGACGAACATGTTCTTTTTTTATTTCTATATTCAATTCTTCAGAAATTTTAGAAACAATATCTTTCTCCGCTACTGATCCAAAAAGTTTTCCAGAGGCAGTAATTTTTTCTGAAAAAATAAAAGTTTTTCCTTTTAATCGATCAAAGGCATCTACTGTCCAAGCCTCTCCATCTGATTTTGATATTTTACGAGTTTCTTTGAGTACCGTCGCTCGTTTTATCTCTTCGGGGGTTGCAAAAGTTGCTTTTCCCTCTGGTATAAGACAATTTATAGCATGTCCACGAGAAACTTTTACAATATCACCAGTATTTCCAAGTTTTTTTACCGGAACCAACAGAACAATTTCCATAAGAAAAAATAAAAGAATAGAGAATTATAAGATAAAAGAAAGTTTTGTAGAAAGCCATCCAGGAAACATATTCCACGACACTCCCTCTGGGAATACTTCTTCAGTTCGAATATACCAGAGATGGGACTCAGAAAATCTATCTTTTAAGAGAGAAATATATGGAGTTTCATGATTTTTTAACTTTTTATCCGTTAAAAGAGTATACGTTGGCGAAAACAAAAATATTGCAGGAACGTCTGACATCAATACTTCCTGAAGTTCTTGCAAATTTTTCTTCCGTACTAAATCATCATGAGAACTACGAATCTCTTCAATAAGGGCGCTTGCTCGAAGGCTCTTATATTCTGAAAGATTCATTTTCCCAACCTGACTCTCATGAAAAAATTCATACGTATCAGGATTATATCCAAGATTTTGTCCAAAAAGCAATATATCGTACTCTCTATGAATAACTCGATCATAAAAATCGTCGTAGTTATCAGCAATTGTCACTCGAAGATCGACACCAATTTTTTGCCACTCGGTCTGTAAATATTGCGCAACTTCTGGATAATATCCAGGATGAGAAGACGTAAGAAGTTCAATCGTGAGCTTTTCCTTTTTTAAATTTTGACGAATTATATCTTTCACTTCTGGATCTTTCTGATTTGTATTTTGAGGCTTAATATACAGAGAAACTGCGTCTTCTCCCAATTTTTTATTTTTTACATCAAAAAAAACAACACGAATTTCGTTTCTCTCGTACTGAAGATTATCTTCTAAAACCTTTAAAGGTCGACTCCACTGTAATTCTTTCGTATCAAATACAAGTGGAGAATATTCTTTCCCATTCATATTGAATATCATTCGAGTGGTATCTTTCGGCATTTTCCCACTGATGGAAAAAGAGGTTTTCTCTGTTTCAAATGTTTTTTCTAAAGAAGGTATTTCGATCCATTTCGTGTCTGCATTTTGTGGAGAAACCGTTTTTGGCATTTTATCAGGAAGATACCATCCCGCATCTTTTAAAGATCCTTGTGCTTTCCCAGCGTCATATTCAAATAGCCAATTAGAAGTATCCACCTCTAACAGAGGCGTATCAATTCTTTTCCCTGGAACAATTTCTTGTAAAATAGCGTTTTTATTGGTTCCCAATTGTAATGCTAAACGAAGATCATGACCATCTTCTCCTTTAAATTTTTCCTGAGAAAGGTTAAAGAATAATGCAGAATATTGAGGGAGTTGGAATTCTTCTCGAGAAAAACGATCATCAATAAAAAAATCTTTCTCTTCAAAAGTTGGAAAAGGTCGAATCCCATCTACCTCATCAAGAGAGATAAAAAGTGAATCACTCGTCGGATAAAACTGAAAAGAAATAGTGTCAATTTTTGGAGAAAATGCAGAAGAATTACGGAAAGCATTAAGATTTATTTGAGAAACAAGGGGGCGAACTTCTGTAATACCAGCAAATGAATACGGTCCACATCCAATAGGATTTTGTGAGAATTCACTTTCTTGAAGATTCGCAACATCAATATTTTCTAAAATATGGCGAGGTAAAAGTCCTACCGTAAAATTCGATACAAAAAATTTATATGCCTCTGGAATTTCAAATTTTACCGTATAATCATCCTCTTTTGTAATTTTTACATCTTGAAAAGCACTCTTTAAGATAGTATTTTGAAAGTCAGGATGTTGAATAACATCTCTAAAAGTAAAAATAACATCCCCAGCAGTTACTGGGTGCCCATCATGCCACTGAAGACCTTTTTTTAGATAAAAAATATATGTTTTTTTATCAGGAGAAAGTGTGTGATCTGCAAGGAAATCTTCAACTTTTCCCGTTTCAGAATTAAAATGCATGAGCCCCGCAAAAATCAAATTTCCGATGTCCGCATCTACTTTATTTTCAAGTTGTCGATGAAGAAAAACGGGATTTAGTACCATTTCATAAGGATTTCCAACCACTCCCTCGGTATACACTCCTCCAGATGAAGGGATACTAATGGAATACTCCGATATAAACGCTTTTGCGATCGCAAAACTACTTAAAAAAAATCCTAGCAAAAAAATTACCAGAAAAATTTTCTCCAAACGAGAGAACCGAAAGAAATGTGATTTCATTTCGAAAATAAAGGAAAGAGAAGTGCTATGACGGCAAATATTATTGCCATAATAACCGTCGAATAATGGAGAATTTTTTCAGCTCCTCTTCGCGTAGAATAGACCTCCCCACCAGCACTTTCATCAGAACCTCCCATAGAACCCATTCCATCCCCTTTTGTTTGGAGAAGAATACTGAAAGAAAGAAGGAGGGCAATCGACATTTCAATCCACAGGAAAATATTTTGCATAAAAAAAACAAATGAAAGCAAAGACAATTTTGTGGTTTTTTAACAAAAAGGTCAAGAAAGAGTCCTGAAAAAATATATTTTCTTGCAGAACAGAAAGATTTTTGGTAATATAACAAGACTTTTTACCAAAAGATTTATGACGATGCCTATGCCACCCCCAGGATCTGGAAATCCACCACCAAGTGGCTATCCTCCACAAGGCGGGTATAATCCTCCTCAACCTCCTGCAGGTTATACACCAAATGATCAAAATCCACCTCCTCCAGGATATGGCTATCCTCCACAAGGCGCATATCCACCTCCTCCACCAGGATATGGTTATCCCCCACAAGGCGGGTATAATCCTCCTCAACCTCCTGCAGGTTATACACCAAACGATCAAAATCCACCACCTCCACCAGGATATGGCTATCCTCCACAAGGCGCATATCCACCACCTCCACCAGGATATGGCTATCCTCCACAAGGCGGGTATCCTCCTCCTCCAGGATATGGTTATCCCCCACAAGGCGGGTATCCTCCTCCTCCACAAGGATATGGCTATCCTCCACAAGGCGGGTATCCTCCAGAACCACCAGTTGTTCAACCTATTGGAAAATTTGGAAGAGATGGGAAAGCATTTCACACAAAAATTAAGCTCCCAGCTCATACCCTTCAATTTAACGAAACGGATTTTCTGTTACTTTTAGCAGGATCGATTTCTCTTACAAAAGAAGAAAAGAAAAGAATTATAGAAGCTGTCCCTCGGCTCACTCAATACCAAGTAGATGAGCTTATGAGAATTTTAGAAGAAGAAAAGCGAAAATTTTCAGAGCTCGATGTTCGTCATAAACAACAACTTGATGAACTCGAATCAAAACATCAACAAGAATGGGAAGAGCTAGAAGCGGAAATGACCAGTAGTGAAGTAAAAAAAGATGAAGAAGACGCCCTTGCAAAAGCAAGAGCCGGGCTTGGAGTAGGACAACCTGCACAGCATCGTCCACCACACACTCCTCCACAAGCATAAATACAATATGTATTTCAAAAAATTAAAAAACCTCCATTAAAAATGGGGGTTTTTTAATCGGCACCTCGTCCGTGAAGCAGAACAATTACAGTTTTTAAAAATATTTTTGCATCCAGAAGTACACTTGCATTTTGCAGATAGAACAAATCAAAGAAAATCTCTTCACGGAATGATAAATCACTTCTTCCAGAAACCTGTGCCAAACCAGTAATACCAGGCTTACATGCTAATACACGTCGGTGTTCTGGTTCATATTTTTCTAATTCTTCTGGCAAATGAGGTCGTGGTCCAATAAGTGACATTTCTCCTTTTAAAACATTCCAGAGTTGTGGGAGTTCATCTATTGAAAATCTTCGTAAAAATTTCCCCATTCGCGTAACTCTTGGATCATTTTTAATTTTAAAAAGAGGTCCTTCTCTATGAGAAGTATTGAGCAGTTTTTCTTTCTCTTTTTCCGCATCCATCCGCATAGAACGAAATTTCCACAAAGGAAATGCCACGCCATTTCTCCCAATCCGTGCAGAAACATACAATACAGGACCCACAGAATCCATTTTTATAAGAAACGCAATCAGGAGAAAAAATGGAAAAAGCAAAACAATGGCAATCGTAGAAAAAATAATATCGAAAAGACGTTTCCCAAAATCCCACCACGGTGAAAATGCAGTAGGAGAAAAGCGAATAGTAGGAATACTGCCAAAAATTTCAAATTCTGCATGTCCCCAAAATTCAGAAGCATAACGGGGTATAATACGCAAAGAAAAGCCTTTTTCTGCACATTTTTGTCGAACCAGCCTTAAAAAATCAGAAGTTCCCCCTTTTTCAAAAAATAAAACCTCATCTCCAGAAAATTTTTGAAATATTTCAGAAGAAACTTCTGAATACTGTATTTTTTGAGCGATATGTATTCCTGGAATTTTTGGAAATGTTCCAAAATGTTCGGGGTTTCCAATAAGCAAAACCGTCAGAGGAGGAGTTGTTTTTTCATCATGCCATTTGAGCAAAAAACGAAAAAAAACAGAAAAAATAACTGCGAAGAGAAGCGCATGGACAAACATAATCCGAGAAAAAATCGGTTCATGCCGAATAAGCTGAAAATATGCTAAAATACAAAATGCCCACAAAATAATTCCCCAGAGAATTTTTCCAAAAATATCGATACTCAAAAACCTTTTTGGATACGAATACAAACCAAGACTCGAAAATATGAATAAAAGTCCCAGTGCAGAATACACAATAAAAGGAATAAAAAATGAAAAATGGGGAAGATTCGCAACCGGAAATGCGAATTGAACATTTGGAATAAGATCTGTCCACGGTCGTAAATAATAGGCAAACAACCACCCCAAAAGAGCAGAAAGAAAATCCGTAGGAATCCGCAATGCACCACGCCAAAATTCTGATTTTCGAGTCATAGAAGACTTTTAAAAAAAGCCATTCTATAATACTTCCAAAAAAAATATTGACAAGAAAGAAAGAAAGAAAGAGGATTGGACATTATTTTTTTTAAAATTTTATGAAGGAGAATAATAAAGAAAAATTAGTAAGATCTAATAATCCTGCGGAAAAACATTTCCAAATGCAAAGAGTTGCGAGAACATGCGGGAAAATTCTTTGTGCCATAATGGCTCTTGCAATATATGGACCAACTAAAAATTGTAATGTAGATATAGACAATGTCCCACAGACTATAGGTTCGTGTGTACTAAGCTTAAGAACTGGTATTTCAGGACCGTTAATAATAGAAAATACCGAAACCACTAAAGGAAAATCTCAAAAAGCAATTGGAGAGTTTTTAATAGAAAACGGAATTCACAATAGACTTTGGGAAAAAATAAGAGGGGAAAAAGGAAAAGGGGGAAACTCAAATATTACGTTTATACTACATGGGCAACAGGTAGGAATAACCGTTGACGAAGAGGGTATGGTAAGTGCGACTCTTTATGATAAACTTTTAAATGCCATGCCAAATATGTGGGCAACTGTCACCAATACAATGGATTCCTATGGTATAGAGAAAGATGAGAATGGAAAACTAAAAAAAGGAGAACAATCTGAAGGTCGTACTTCTGCCACAGCAAAAGAAATTATTGCCTTTTTAAAGAAGAATGTTGTTCAAAATCAATAATATTATTCTGTCCCAATAAGAGTCACAAAAAGAACTCCTTCGGGGCTAATAAAAAGCCCTATTCCTATTTCTCGGAGAGAAGGTTTTAAAAATGAAGATATCCATTGTGTATCTGTTTTTAAAAGTTCAAAAAAGTCTTCTTTTTGCAAAAGTTGTCCCACAAAAATAATACTTTCTTTCGTAACTCCGCCTTTTTTCAATGACTGTTCTATACTTTCTCCTGATGCAAAAGAAAAACTATGTTCCCCTTTTTCTGCCATAATAGTACTCCACGAATTTCCAATCCCTTCTAATTCAATATCTGAAAGAAGCGCATTTGACCCCCTCCTTTCCGCTAAAATTTTCAAAGCTTCTTCTCGAATACCCGGAAGATCAGATGAGGCAAAGGCTTCTCCTGCAAAAATTTGAACCACCACTCTTTCATTGGTATTGGGGAGTACTGCAATTCCTATTCCTACACGGCTGATATTTGCATTTAAGAGTGCTTTTCTATGAGAAGCAGAATTTTCTAGTCCAAAAGAAGATGATGCAATACTCATCCCCGTGGCAATATTTTCTAAAACAGGTGTTTTCACTCCAAAACTCAAACGCAAATCGTCCGCAGTGGTATTATCGGGAGCAGTATGAGAAAAATAGTTTCTTTTGACCATATCATCCGCTCTCATTTGAGCCAGTGCATCTAACGAACTTTCTCTTTTGAGTGGCAAAATGCCATTGGCAATTCTAAAAGAATTCACCAGAACCACCCCTTGGTCTCTTTCCGAATCCTTTAAAAATACTGTTGGTTTCTCAAACCCTCTATCTTCTGCATTGGGGAGAATAGGGAAAAACCCTTCCGGAACCGCGGAAAGCGTGAGGAGTTCTATGCCATCTAATCCAGAAATTTCTATCACGTGTGTTCCTATCGCACGAGAAGCAACCGTGAGAGAGAAATGTTCTCCATCTTTTTTTAACGGAAATTTTTCAATATCTCCATTGGGGAAAATTACAAGGGCATCGGAAGAAAATGACTTTTTACTCTTTCCAGAAATAAAAATTTCTTTCCCTTCCTCAAGCACATATGAAGCTTTTTCAAGAGTAACGGAAGCATCTTTTGATTCTGGGAAATATTGAAGAATAGGAAAAGACAAAAGATTTTTTCCACTCCAACGCGTTTGTAAGTGGAGAGAAGAAGTATCGGGAGAATATGCGCCCGCAATACTCAACAGTACCATTCCCGAAGAAAATCCATCGAGTGCCGAACGAGGAAATACCAATTCTGATGAGCCACTCACAAACAGATTTTTAATACGAGATTGTTGACGAATTTGAATATGAAAAATATTATTCAGGGTATCATCCCACTGTAAAACAGCATTAGAACCTCTCATTATTACACGTACATTTTGTGGAGCTGGATTTGCATTTTGAGTTTCGGAAGAAACATCATACTGATCGGTAATCACCATCGGATATACTTTTGAAGTTCCCGAATCGCCAAGAATAATACCCAAATCTATTTTTCCTGGATTTTCAAAAAAAATGGGAAGTGTAAACACGCTATTTATAATAGGCGCTGAAAATAAGCGTTCTTTCCCATTGAGTGGATCTTTAAAAAATGCCCGTACCTGTGTTCCATTGGCAGTCCCGGTGAGCGTTTTTGTTTCTCCTTTTCGAGCAACGGAAACTACTGCGGTATTGAGTTGAATCCCATCCCACGCGGTTGGAGGAATCTTTTCTTTTTCAGGAGGATTTCGAGAGGGTATCCATGGTCCTGTCGGTGTATCTCCAGAAACATCTTCTATTTCTAGCAGTGTCACTCCTTTGCCTAATGATGAAATTTCTTCAAATGCATTTCGAGAAATATCTAAAATCCGTCCTGGTAAAAACGGTCCTCTATCATCAATCGTAATCACTACACTTTTCCCAGTATTTTCATCCGTCACTTTTATTTTGCTTCCCATTTCACGGGTACGATGTGCTCCAGTATATTGAGGTTCTTCTGTTGCGTTTCGTCCATTATACCAACTAGCAACCCCTACTACATCGGTGGTTTTTCGTTCTTCATGCCGACGATAGCGATACATCATTTCTGCTAATTCTCCACGCGTTAAATCATCTGAAGGATGAACGAAGTCATTTTCTCCTGCGTCAAAAATTCCTCGTGCAGTCGCTTCCTGAAAATACGGAGCATACCATGAATCGGAAAGAACGTCCGTATGAATATTTTTATTTACCGGAGAAGGTTCTTTTCCATTTACTAAAATAAGCATTTTTAAGGCTTCGGCACGATTAATATTGGCATTTGGCTCAAAATTTCCACCTTCTCTTCCTTTTATAATTTTTAAAGATTTTGCCTCTTGTACAGAGGGAGCAAACCAATCATTTGGAGAAACATCTGGAAATGAACGAGTTTTTGTAGTTTGAGGAACAGATACTTGGGATCCCATTAAAAGAATTTTTATGGCTTCTGCACGAGAAATAAGTTGATCGGGATGAAATGTCCCATCTGCATATCCTTGAATAATTCCTTTATTTTTGAGTTCACTAATCGCAGGAAAATTTTTATGAAAGACTGAAACATCAAAAAAGAAAGGAAATATAGGACTACTGGCGAAAGTAGACGAAGCAAGAAAAAATGAAAACAGAATGCTTATCCAAATACGAAATGACATAATGATGTAAAAAAAATAAAAAAGATGATGATTCCTCTTTTTCCCTTATTTTTTCATTTAGAAAAGAATTTTTGCAATCGCAAAAAGAGAAATCCCACCCCATACCATTTGTAAAGCAAGGGACGCGTATGACTTTTTCACAAACACATCAATACTTAAAAATAAAGCTCCGAAAAGGTTTAAAAGAGGATATAAAAACGTATCCGCCGACAAATAGCCTAAAGAATTGAAAAAATACGCGCAGAGCACGAACATCATTCCCATCCAGGAAAGTACGTCAACAATTTTTATTTTTTGCATTGTTCTATGATTATAATTTTTTCAAGCCGTTTTTGATGTCTTCCTCCTTCAAAAGGAGTATTAAGAAACACTTCCACCATTTTTATTGCCTCTTCTTCTGCAACAATGCGTGCACCTACAGCCAAAACATTGGCATTATTGTGCTTTCGTGCCATTTCTGCCATTTGTACACTCGTGCAATTCGCACACCGAATACCGCAGATTTTGTTGGCAGCAATGGAAATTCCAATCCCCGTTCCGCAAATAACAATTCCCATACTTTTTGGGTTTTGCACTACTGCGTTTCCCACTTTTTCTGCAAAATCGGGGTAATCTACGCTTTCTGGGGTATTTGTTCCGAAGTCTACTGTTTCCCATCCTTTTTTTTGGAGGAAAGAAATAAGTGCATTTTTAAGCTCTACGCTGGTGTGGTCTCCACCGAGGTAAATGGTCATAGGGAAAGGGGTGAAATGACGAGATTTATAGTGGAAAAAAATTTTGCCCGTAGTGAGAGGTTTTAAACCTATCTGAAGTTATATTTACGGTGTTAAAAAGCCAAATTCGTATATTTGTTTTTCGATTTTTTCACCGAGAATTTTGTGGGCTTTTTTGAGCGTTATGAAAAGATCTTCCCCAAAATTTCCGTCGGAAAGTGCGTTTCTTATTTGCCACCAGCCCGCATCAAATCTTTCGATTTTGTATTTTGGCGTGCGAAGGCGGGCGATTTCGGAAAAAAAGAGTTGATAGATTTTGCGTCCTATTAAAAGCATTTCTTCCGATTCTGGCGAAAAAGTTTGGGTTTCTAAAAAGTTGGCAACAAAGGAGTTTTGAGCATTTTGTGGCGAAAAATCGGAGTCGTGAACCCAGTTTTTGACTTCGGCGGTAGAAAATGGGAAAAATTCGTTGCGAATTTGGAATATTTGTCCTTTGTACGGCACATTTTTAAGGCTTGAGCTTTGATTGGAATTGGAAAAAAGCGACCAAACAATACATTCTAAAACAAATTCTTTTGGTAATTCAGCCGTTGGCGCCCTAAACTGGTCTCGATCGTTTTTCCAAGTGGCTTTGGGAATGCGCCGAACAGCGTGTACCACCATTGCTTTCTCAAAATTTTCAGGAACCATTGGTATTCCATGAGCATTTCCATAAGGAGCAGAAAAAAATGCTGTTCCGTTTTGATTTAAAAAATCATTGCCTTTCGCCATTAAATATCCAATTCCATTTATTGGTTTTTTATCGAGAGGGTTTTTTGAAGAATAGATGTTTATAGCACTAGAAAGAGGTGGAAAAGTTTCCGTATTTTTCGGACGGATTACCCAATTATTGAGAAAATATTTTTTTGGAAAATTGGGAAGTTCTTTTTTTCCAACATTCTCGATATAAATAATCTCTTTCCCTTTTAGCTTCGTTTCAAAAACGCTCACTTCTATTTTTTGTTTTCCCCACTTTTCCGAAACGCTAAAATCCCAAATTAAAAAGCCAACTGTCCATTTTCCTCTTGGTCCGTGGAAATTTTCGGAAGAAAAGATAAATCCATCTAAAAATTTGGGCGAAAAATATTTTTCACGGAATTTTTCAAAATTATCAGAATTCACATATTTCAGGGTGGAAAAAATCCCTAAAATGGTATTGGGAAGCTCTTTTTTTATCCGAAAAAGAAATTGTGCAAAAAGTTCTTGGCTTGAATTTTTAAGTCCTACATCCATCATTTTTTCACGAATTTTTGTATTGGAAACTTTTACTTTTGTAGTTTGTTGTTTTGAAGCGCCTAAACTTCCATCTTGTGCCGTTGCAAAAGGCGGATTGATAAAAACAATCCATTTATTTTTTGGGTTTGCCAGTTCTTGGCGGAGTTTTTCGGGAAGCTTCCAGCTTTCGGGGATCAGGTCTGGGTCGCCCGCAAAAACCTTTTCAATATCGTCGTTCAAATAATCGTACTGAAAAATGTTTTTTTCCACATCTGCCCATGGAAAAATCTTTTTCAAATGTTCAACCTCTTCAGCATGAAGTGTGGAAAGAAAAATATTGTGATGCATTTCTGGGGGAAAATCATATTCAATATTTCCCGTTCCCGCACACATATCCCAAATTTTGTAATCTTTCCAAAAGTTCTTTCCGAGATTTTTTTGAAAATATTCA
>CAIRYL010000036.1 GCA_903882825.1 uncultured Candidatus Peregrinibacteria bacterium
CACTGATCTCGCATTCTATTTTTACAATTCTGCCAACGACAAAGATTCAGACCCAAATACCCCAGCTTGGATTAATCCCCTTCGTTTAAAAGCAAATGGTGATGCCCTTTTTGGTGGAACTGCCACCGTTGCTGGCGGTATAACTGCTGGTGGAGGTATAACTGCTGGTGGAAATATTAATGCCCCAAGTATATTTACCAGTAACTGGTTTCGATCTACAGGAAATACGGGATGGTATAGCGAAACACATGGAATTGGGATTGTTGCAACCGATGGAAATTGGATTAGAAATTCCGGAGGTCTTGGTTTTGCTGGGGGTCAATTGTATTCCTCTGGAAATACGTATGTAGGAGGAGCATTAACAGTTGCAGGTAGTGCCAGTATTACCAATTTAAGAGCTAATGGCGACTTAGTAGTAGGAACAACCGATAATACTGCGTCCTATATTCAAATGAAGGATGATACGTCTCCAAATGGAGTAAAATATATTCATGCCAATAGTAATCTCATTGGATTTTTAAGTGGTGCTGGTACATGGATTCTTTCTGTGAATAATGACGGGAAAATAAATGGAGAACTCAATTGTAGGACTGTTACTGCTGAGGGAGTTGGTAGCACTTTTGTAGCCACTGCATCATGTGCAAGTGATGAATATATTATTTCTGGCGGAGGGGAATGTACAGCTACTAACTTTGATCACGCAATGCATACTAATCGACCACAGGGTAACGGTTGGGTGGTAGATTGTATTGCCAATAAGGCCGACGCAGAATCTAGTTCTAGAGCTTATGCTATTTGTTGTAAAAAAGCGAGCTGAAACTGAATTGCGCACATTCAAGTTCATACCGGCTAGCCATCTTAAGAAAATAAAAACTCATGTGTTTCAAAAAAAATGGAAGAAAAAATAAAAGAAGAAATTCGTCAGTACGGAACACCAGAAAAAGCAAAAATTTTGCAGAGATTTTTTAAAACTGGAAAAGGAGAATATGGAGAAGGAGATATTTTTTTAGGCGTTTCCATGCCACAGCAAGGAAGCATTGCGAAACGATTTATTTTTCTCTCCATTTCAGAAATAGAATCTCTTTTACGGTCTCCAGAGCATGAATTTCGGATGGTAGCGCTCCTCATTTTGGTGTACCAGTACGAAAAAGGAGACACTCAAAAACAACAGGAGATTTATGATTTTTATCTCTCTCATACTCAATGGATTAATAATTGGGACCTCGTGGATGTGAGTGCTGAGCATATCGTAGGGACTTTTTTACAAGAAAAAGACAAATCACCACTCTTTCATTTGGCACAATCCGCCTTTCTTTGGGAACGACGTATTTCTATTATTGCCACCTTTTCTTTTCTAAAGAAAAAAAAACCGAAAACCACCCTTGCCATTGCGGAAATTCTTCTCTCAGATTCACATGATCTTATCCATAAAGCTGTGGGATGGATGCTGAGAGAAATAGGAAAACGTTGTAGTACAGAGGAAGAAAAAGAATTTTTAGATCATTACGCTTCAAAAATGCCCCGTACCATGTTGCGATATGCTCTAGAACATTTTTCAGAAGAAGAACGAAAGAAATATTTATCGAAGAAGGAATATTGAATATTTTTCTTTTTTGTCGTACATTTTTGGCAGTTTTTCTTTTTCTATGTCTTCTATAAAAGTGTTAGATGGAAATCATTCCGCAGCGGAAGCGATGCGTCAAATAAATCCAGATGTAGTAGCCGCGTATCCCATTACGCCTACCTCGTACATTATGGAAGCATTTTCGATGATGGTGAATAATGGTGTTGTAGAAACTGAATTTGTAACAGTAGAAAGCGAACACGCAGCGATGTCGGCGTGTATTGGAGCGTGTGCAGCAGGAGGACGCGTTATAACTGCAACAGCATCTCAGGGACTTGCATTTATGCATGAAGCTCTTTTTAATGCTTCTGGAATGCGTCTTCCAATAGTGCTTATTAACGGAAATCGTGCACTCGGAGCACCACTTTCTATTCATTGCGATCATTCGGATTGTATGGCAGAACGAGATACTGGATTTTTACAAATTCATGCAAAAGATGCTCAAGAAATGTATGATCTCCTTCTGCAATCATTTTTAATTGCCGAACACGAAGAAGTAAGAACTCCCATTATGATTTGTATGGACGCTTTTCAAGTCACACATACTCATCAAAAAGTAATTATTGAAGATGATGAAAGCGTACAAAAATTTATTGGAAAACCAATTTTAAAAAATCCATTACTCGATATTGAAAATCCTGTTTCGTACGGAGGAGCAACACGTCCAGATTTTTATCATGAAGCGCGTCGAAGTCAGTTAGAGGGAATTTTAAAAGCGTTTACGGTTATTCCAGAAATTGGAAAAAATTTTCATGAAGCATTTGGAAGAGATTATTCTTCTTTTGGAGAAGAGTACCAAATTGAAGATGCCGAATATGTAATAGTTGTTTTAGGATCCACCTTTGGAACGGTTAAAAAAAGTGTAGATTTTTTACGAGAAAAAGGAGAAAAAGTAGGAGCATTACGACTGAGAACTTTTCGACCATTTCCAGGGGCATATATTCGAGAAAAACTTGCTGGGAAAAAAGGTGTGGCGGTTATGGATCGGACTTCTCCAATAGGCGCGGAAGGAGGACCTCTTTTTACAGAAGTCCGATCCGCAATGTATGAATTAGAAAATCATCCCAGAATATTTCCATTTGTTTATGGACTCGGATCAAGAGAAACCAATCCTCTTCATATCCAAGATATTTTTGAAGTTCTTATTTCCGGAGTTTCTGAAAAAAGAGAAATTTTCCCAGAAGAAAGTTTTTGGGTAAATTTAAGAGGATAAAAAAAGAAGAGATATATACTAAAAAATACCGTTCTGGAAAACCAGAACGGTATTTTAAAATATATTTTTTATTACACGGTCATCATTTTTATAGAAACCTGTACGCCAGCTGGAAGATGAAGGCTAGAAAGCGATTCCACTGTTTTAGGAGTTGTTTCAGTAAGATCTATAAGACGTTTATGTGTTCGAACTTCAAACTGTTCTCGGGCATCTTTATTTACAAAAGTCGACCGATTGAGTGTAAATTTCTTTAATTTTACTGGAAGAGGAATAGGACCTGCAATAATTGCACCACTTTGCTCTGCAGTAAAAACAATAATCTTACAAGCTTCATCAATCACTGTATGATCGAAACTTTTCAGAAGAATGCGAACTCTGGGAGCAACAGAAGTCTTCGTCTCACTTTTTTTTGTAGCCATAGCGTTCAGATGTAAAAGAACAATTTTTTAGAATGGAACAGTGAAAAGTCGTCCCGAAAATATTCAGGACGACTCTTGAGAATTATTTCAAAATTTTGGTAGCAATACCTGCACCAACGGTTCGTCCTCCTTCTCGAATAGCAAATTTCGTTTGATCAGTAAGTGCAATAGCAGAACCAAGCTTTACGATCATCTTAATGTTATCTCCTGGCATTACCATCTCTACTCCATCTGGAAGAACAATCTCACCAGTTACATCCGTTGTACGAATATAAAATTGTGGTTTGTATCCAGAAAAGAATGGAGTGTGTCGACCTCCTTCCTCTTTTGAAAGGACATATACTTCCGCTTCAAATTCGGTATGAGGAGTAATAGAACCTGGTTTTGCTAATACTTGACCTCTTTCAATTTCTTCTCGCTCAATTCCTCGAAGAAGAATTCCTACGTTATCTCCTGCCTGACCTTGTGAAAGAGATTTATTAAACATTTCCACACCTGTTACCACTACTTTTCTGGTAGCATGGATTCCTACTAACTCTACTTCATCCCCTACTTTTGCAATTCCTTGTTCAATACGTCCGGTTGCTACTGTTCCTCGTCCTTTAATAGAGAAAACATCTTCTACAGGCATTAAGAAAGATTTATCTAATTCACGAGTAGGTTCTGGAATATATGAATCCAAATGATTAGCAAGTTCGATAATACATTTTGCTTTTCCTTCAAAATCTTTTGGATTTTCAAGTGCTTGTAATGCAGATCCTTTTACGAATGGAATATCATCTCCTGGGAAATTATATTTTGAAAGAAGATCTCGAAGCTCCAGTTCTACGAGTTCTAAAAGCTCCTCATCATCTACCATATCTACTTTATTGAGGAATACAACAATAGCTGGAACTCCTACCTGACGAGCCAAAAGAATATGTTCTCTGGTTTGAGGCATTGGTCCATCAGCAGCAGAACATACCAGAATAGCACCATCCATTTGAGCAGCCCCCGTAATCATGTTTTTTACGTAATCGGCATGTCCTGGACAATCTACGTGAGCATAGTGTCTTTTTTCAGTTTCATACTCTACCTGTGAAGCAGCAATGGTAATACCTCTTGCTTTTTCTTCCGGAGCGTTATCAATTTGATCAAACGCTTTTGCCTGCCCACCGTACTTATTAGAAAGTACTGTTGTAATCGCCGCAGTAAGTGTAGTTTTTCCATGATCTACGTGACCAATGGTTCCCACATTTACATGGGGCTTGTTGCGCACAAACTCTGCCATATAAAAAAAGAAAAAAGAACAAAATGAAAGTCACGGGAGATTTTCCCAAATATTACCGCATACTGTCAAACGATTTTACACTTTCGGGATTCATTATTTTTATTTTTCATTGTATACGAGGTATACGGGACTTTTCACGTTTTTCCCATTTTGTATTTTCTTCATGGGAATCGCGTTTTTTAAAAAATACTGGCGCCCGCGGAGGGAATTGAACCCCCGGCCTTCACCTTAGAAGGGTGCCGCTCTATCCACTGAGCTACGCGGGCACGCGAAAACCACTATACCAAAAAAAATAAAAAAATGTAAACAGACTCATTTTTTAGAAGAGATTTTTAGAGCATTTCCGCAAAAATCTTATGAATTCTATCATCTGTAGTGAGTTCTGGATGAAAAGTACTCACGAGTATTTTTTGAGAAAAATCTCGTACTAAAATAGGATTTTCATTATGTGTCGCGAATATTTCGCAGTTTTTTCCAACGCGAGAAATTCTTGGTGCCCGAATAAAAATTGCGCGAAAAGGCTTTTTATAATCTTCCTCTGGAAGCATGAGAGAGATTTCTGTAGAAAAAGAATCTATTTGTCGTCCGTACGCATTTCTTTCTACATCAATATCTAATGCCCCAAACGAATATTCACTTCCATTTTGAGCCAATAAAATGGATCCAGCACAGGTTCCAAAAACAGGGATATGCTCTTTTAAAATTTTTTGCTTTAAGATTTCTCGTATTCCACTCCATTGTAGTACTCGTCCAAATGATCCACTTTCTCCTCCGGGAAGAATGATTCCACAAATTTCTAAAAAATCTTCAGGAGTTCGTAAAAAAAGACACTCATATCCCAGTTTATTCATCATTTTTGCGTGTTCTTCGCGTGATCCATGGAAACCTAAAATTCCTATTTTTTGAGCAGACATACAGAATAAAAATCAAAAAGAGCATATCAAAAAATTTTAAAAATTAAAATTTTGGTGATATTTTTTCCTTCTGGATGGTCTCCCATTGCCACCTATCCTTTCCTTCTGTTATACTCCCTAAAGAGGGTGCTTAGAAAAAATTAGCCCATCATTTACACGTTTTTTAAAGTTTTCTTATGTCCGATTTTTTAAAAGTAAAAGGTGCAAAAACACATAATTTAAAAAATATTACAGTAGAAATTCCTCGAAATTCTTTGGTGGTTATTACAGGAGTTTCTGGATCTGGAAAATCTTCGCTCGCATTTGACACTATTTTTGCGGAAGGGCAACGCCGATACGTAGAAAGTTTATCGACGTATGCTCGACAATTTTTAGGAATGATGGATAAACCAGATGTAGATTCAATAGAAGGACTTTCTCCTGCGATTTCTATCGAACAAAAAACAGCATCCAAAAGCCCTCGTTCAACCGTGGGAACCACTACAGAAATTTATGATTATCTTCGACTCTTGTTTTCTAAAGTGGGAATTCCTCATTGCCCGGAATGTGGAACACGAGTTCAAAAAACCTCTGCATCCCAAATTGTAGACCAAATTATTGGTCTTCCAGAAAATTCAAAAATTATGATTTTGGCTCCCGTTATTCGTGGAAAAAAAGGAGAACATTTAAAAATTATTGATGATATAAAAAAAGAAGGATTTTTACGCATGAGAATTGATGGGGAAATTTATTCTATTGCTGACCAAATTCCTGCTCTCGATCCTAAAAAAGTACATCATATCGAAGTCGTGGTCGATCGACTTGTTATAAAAGGTCTTCAAAAAGAGGTAAAAACTCTTTCGGATGGAACAGAAATAGAGGTTCCAAATGCAGATAGATCTCGTTTAGCAGATTCGGTAGAGCTGGCTCTTCAAAAAGGAGATGGAATTTTGGAAATATTAACGGTAGAAGATGGCAAAGTAGAGACTTTTTCTGAGCGGTTTGCGTGTCCAGAACATGGATCGGTAATTCCTGAAATTGAAGCGAGAAGTTTTTCTTTTAATTCTCCATACGGGGCATGTCCGGAGTGTCATGGACTCGGAACCCGTTTAGTCGCTATTCCTGAACATATTTTACCAAATTATAAACTTTCTATTGCGGAGGGAGGTATCCATCCTTGGAGTAATGCCAATAGTAGTTCGTGGTATATGAAAATTTTAGAAGCAGTAGGTGCGCAGTATGGATTTACAATACACCAGCCACTGCAAGAATTTTCTTCAGAAATAATTCGTATTATTTTAAATGGTACAGGCGATGAAGAATATTCTATTGTGATTGATACCGATCATTTTGAAGGAGAATATTCTACTCGGTATGAAGGAGTAATACGGAATGTAGAACGTCGATATAGAGATTCGGAAAGTGAATATGTCCGCAGAAATTTAGGAAGATATATGGAAGAACAAAAATGCCCTGCATGCCATGGCGCAAGGCTTCGAAAAGAAGTACTCGGAATTACCGTTAAAGGAAAAAATATTATTGATGTCACCTCTTTTTCTATTGCCGAAGCCTCTGAATTTTTAGGATCACTTTTACCTGTTTTTTCTGATTCGGAAAAAATTATTGCCACCCCTATTTTAAGAGAAGTAAATGCTCGAATTTCTTTTTTACAAAAAGTAGGGCTGTCATATCTCACCCTCGACCGCAATTCCTCTACTCTTTCAGGAGGAGAGGCACAGCGTATTCGTTTAGCAACTCAAATTGGATCAAAACTAGAAGGCGTATTATATGTTTTAGATGAACCATCTATTGGTCTTCATCAGCGCGATAATGAAAAACTTATTGAAACCATGCGTGAATTACAGCGTTTAGGAAATACTGTTTTAGTGGTGGAGCATGATGAAGAAACCATGCGTGCATCTGATTATCTTATTGAAATTGGACCAGGAGCAGGCATTCATGGTGGAGAAGTAGTGGCCGTTGGAGATCCTGAAACCTTTATGAAAAGTGAAAAATCTTCTACTGCTGGATACCTTTCTGGACGAAAAAAAATTATAACTCCAAAAACTCGGAGAAAAGGAAATGGGAAATTTTTAGAAATTATAAATGCGCGTGAACATAATTTAAAAAATGTAAATGTTCGTATCCCTCTCGGTTGTTTTGTAGGAGTAACGGGAGTTTCTGGATCTGGAAAAAGTTCTTTAATAAACGGCATTTTAGCACCGGCATTATTAAATGCCCTTAATAGAGCTCATCAAGACCTTGGAAACCATGATGCCATTTTAGGGATTGAGCACCTGGATAAAGCAATTATTATTGATCAATCGGCAATTGGAAAAACGCCACGGTCAAATCCTGCTACGTATACCGGGGTTTTATCCGATATTCGTGATCTTTTTGCGACTTCTCCAGAAGCGAAATTACGAGGATACAAAGCAGGAAGATTTTCATTTAATGTAAAAGGAGGACGCTGTGAATCGTGTAGTGGGGATGGAGTAACACGCATCGAAATGCATTTTTTACCGGACGTCTATGTTCCGTGTGAAGTATGTCAGGGAAAACGGTATAATGCAGAAACCTTACAAATTACATGGAGGGGGAAAAATATTTCGGATGTTTTACATATGACCATTTCCGAAGCTTCTGAATTTTTTTCTAAAGTCTCGAATATTAAGATAAAACTAGAAACAATGGAACAAGTGGGACTGGGATATTTACAATTAGGACAATCCGCTACGACTCTTTCGGGAGGAGAAGCTCAGCGAATAAAGCTCGCCACCGAACTTTCTAAACGATCTACTGGAAAAACATTTTATATTTTAGATGAGCCTACTACAGGACTTCATTTTGAAGATGTAGAAAGACTTCTTTTTGTCCTTCAAACTCTCGTAGAAAAAGGGAATACCGTATTAGTTATTGAACACAATTTAGATGTTGTAAAAAGTTGTGATACGCTTATTGATATTGGTCCAGAAGGAGGAAATGGCGGTGGAGAAGTGATTGCAACGGGCACGCCAGAACAAGTAGCAACTGCCAAAAACTCATACACGGGTAAGTTTTTGGCAAAAATGCTGTAAACAAATGTACCGAATAAATGGGGCGATCGATGGGGTTCGAACCCACGACCCCCAGGATCACAACCTGGTGCTCTAACCGACTGAGCTACGATCGCCACGCTTGTGCTATTGTACGATTTTTTAAAAAGAGGGAAAGAGTTTTTTTGTTTTTTTTATTGAAGACCCTGATTTTGGACTTTTTGTCGGATAAAAATACCTTCTGGAATATTTTTTTCGCAGGCAATACTAGACACTTTATTCCCATCTCCTCCA
>CAIRYL010000037.1 GCA_903882825.1 uncultured Candidatus Peregrinibacteria bacterium
AATTGGGCATTATTTGGAGAACTCACTCCCGGGAATATTGTCCCAGATTTTCCTCTTTGCAATAAATCACTAAATCTCAGCTACTCTGGAACAGATTTATAATAAAATGAGGGTTCATTTTTTAAGTATTTCCAGGTTTTGATTATATTTCTCTGGTTATTATTTTTCGTTTTTTTGACGAATTTTTTCAATTTCCTCTATAATGCCTTGTGCGCTTGTATCCCACGAAAATTTTTGAATATGCTTTTTTCCCTTTTCGATATAATTTTTTTGAAGATCTGGAGAAAGAAGCATGTTTTTCATGGTTTCCGTCATTTCATGAATATCTTCAGGATTAAAAAACAGGCAAGCGTCTCCATAAATTTCAGGTAAACAAGAGCTAAAAGACGCAATAACCGGAGTTCCCATTGCCATTGCCTCCAGTCCTGGAAGTCCAAACCCTTCATAGAAAGAAGGGAATACGTATGCACTGGCAGAAGAATATAAAGAAAGCAATTCGTCTTCCTCTACTAATCCCACTGTTTTTATAGAATGCTCCAGTGAATGATCGTGAATATATTTGAGTATTTCTGGATAATATGGGTCGGGATTTCCGGTTATTACGAGTTGAACACTTATACCTTCTCGTACAAGAGCATGAAATGATTGTAAAAGATTGAGGAGATTTTTGTGTTCTCGCCAAACTCCGGTATACAAAAAAAACGGATTTTGAATTTTATATTTTTCTAAAGTTTGTACGATAGGAAGATTCTTTGGTGGATGTAAAAATTCTTCTCCAATACCATTGTATAAAACTCTTATTTTTGAATCTGGAATACCTTCCATTTCTCGAAGGTCTTTTTGAGTATTTTGAGACACTGTAAAAATTTTTTGAGATCGATGAAGCGCATTTTTTAAAATAGCATGGTATCCCATTGTATGAAGCAATGAGGTTTTCTTTTTTCCTGGATATTTAGAAATGGTGAGATCATGAATAGTGACTATAAATTTTTTTGGATACGCAATGGGAACATTAAAGTGCGGGAACCAGGCTAAATCTGGATTTTTTTTGAGTATTTTTATAGGGAATGAAATTTGCTCTGAAAGAGAATAAATAGGTTCTTCTGCCAGAAAAGGATGTACATTTTTATGCGGAGGAATAAAAGATTCGTATTCTTTTGGTGCCAAAAAAAAAGAAATCTTCCAATCTGGGCGATTAGAAAAAATACGCTTTGAAATTTCGTGCACGTATCTTCCTATTCCCGTAAATCGGGAAGAGTACATCCGTGCATCAATAGCAAGGTGAAAAGCCATACAAAATATTAATCTTTTGCTCGTTCTCGGTATTCTCCGGTATCGGTGTTTACCACAATTCGATCATCTATATTTACAAATAAAGGAACTCTTAACGAAAGTCCTGTTTCGGTTATGGCTGGTTTGGTTCCTCCTGTGGCAGTATCTCCACGAACACCTGGTTCTGTTTCAATAATTTTAAGGGCTACTACTGGAGGAAGCTGAATACTAATGGGTCTTTCTTCCCAAAACATAATAAAAACTTCCATTCCTTCTATTAAAAATTTTGATTTTTCTCCAATAATACTATTCCCAAATTCAAATTGCTCAAAACTCACGTCATCCATAAAAGAGTATTCATCTCCTGATTTATATAGAAATTGTGCTTTTTTTACTTCAATGTCGGCAACGGGCACATCTTCTCCAGAAGTAAATGTTTTTTCTACTGTATTTCCTGTTAAAAGATTTCGCATTTTGGTGATCATTTTGGCGGCGAGCCTTGGTTGTTGCCGAAGAGTATATTCTACCACTTCGTGGGGCTCTCCATTTACCATTACTTTGTGTCCACTTCTGAGTTGATTGGAATCCATACAAAAATTAAAAATCTTTTAAATTTTAACGTCTCTCTTGGTGCTTGTAAATGCTCTGTTTTTTTATTGTAAAAAAATGATACAATATTTGTGTTTTATTTTTTTTTATGAAGATCGTTATTATTGCCCTTTTCGTTCTTTTTCCACTTCTTGGTTATTTTTACGACCAAGGAAACGGTGAAATGCTTCATACGGGTCTTATTATTGGTTCTATAATAGATGTTTTATTGTTTTTTTTAGGAATTCGTATTGTTACCCAAAAAACAGTAATGGCGGTTGAATTTTTAGGAAAATTTAACCGAATACTTCGTCCGGGACTCAATATTATTATTCCAATACTCGAATGGACCAAAAGCCAGGATTTGTTTAAAAAGAATTTTCAAGTAGAAGTAGATGGAATTACAAAAGATAATGTTACCGCACGAATTGGCTTAAATGTTGTATATTTTGTGCAAGATAATGACGAATCTATTTATAAATCTATTTATGAAATTAATAATTCGGGATTACTGATTAAAGCGAGTATTGATGAGCAACTGCGGGCGATGATTACAGATTTTGATCACAAAGAAATTTTTACAAAGCGACAAGAAATTGGGGATGAAATTGAAGAAAATTTAAGAGAAAAGCTGAGTCAATTTGGATTTACCGTAGATTCTATTCAAGTGCAAGATATTCGCCTGGATCAACGCGTAGTAGATGCCATGAATAAAGTAATTGAAACAGAAAAATTAAAAGATGCGGCGCAAAACGAAGGAGAAGCAAATAGAATAAAAATTGTAAAAGAAGCAGAAGCGAATAGTATTGCTAAAAAGCTTATTGGAGAAGGAATGGCGGAACAACGAAAGGCTATTGCCAATGGATTTCAAGAATCTATTGCGATGATTCAACAGGCGTCTAATGTGAGTGGCGCAATGATTTTACAATTTTTACTGGATTCTGCTCGTATTGAAACACTAGAAAAAGTAGGAGATAAAAATGCAAAAATTATTTATTTAAATGAGAATTTAGAAGGACATACGTCTCGTATTGAAAAATTTTTAGCAGATGAAAAAGGGAAATAAAAATATTGTATTTTTAGATATGAAAAAGATTATAAAATTTCGGTGGTATTACGAGTTTTGCAAGTATTGCTCCACATTTATTATTCACCGTATCCGTCTTAATAACAGAATTATTTGTTTTTAAAATATCTGGAATAGTATGGTGTTCAGTTGGATGAAAAAGAGTGATTAATACTGGCACAATGTCTTCCCAAAGATTATCCTGAATATCAAATGCTTCTCCAAGAGCGTTGAGTCTTTCTTCCTCGTTCGTGTTTTCCTCAAAAATTTTTGTAATTTTAAAGAGAAGATCTTGTATCGCTTGTGGATCTTTTTGTGATAGAGCACGGTACAATAATACATTATTTTGAAAAACTTCGGTAGAAGGTGGACCAAATCTTTTTTCACTGGAATGTTCTGGGCTTTCGTATTTTTTTCTGAAGTAATTCGCAATGTTACAAAGCCAATCAGGAGTATTGGATCCTGTGCGAAGGGTAAGTGTACTATTAAAAAAATCTGGTGTAAATTTCCCGTTTATAACGTCTGGGAATAATGCTATTTTTTGAGATTTTACCGATTGATACATATTTGGGAAAAGAACTTGTAAATATTGTATAATAGTGGGGAAAGGATCTGTTTTTTGTTGTATTTCTAAAAAAATATCTGTGAGTATTTTTAAAACAGGGTTTTGCGTATCAATTTCCATTCCTCTTTCTGTTGATCTCATACGGGGAGTGGCTTGGGATATGGTTTCCGAGATAATTATTTGAGGATTACACCTCGAAAGGGTAGTACGAATATTCACTGAATCAGTTCTGTTGGGTGCAAGGATATCTCCACAATGTATTTTTATATGTTCATCTTCACGTTTTAAAGTATTTAAAATTTGTTGTGAAATTTTTGAAGCTTGCTGGCTTATTTCAACACCTATAACATATATGTTTTCTGCTTTTTTTCTTCTTCCTGCAATTATTCCCGCGATGGTGAGAATTCCTGTTCCAGAACCAATATCTACAATAGATACATCGTCTGCATTATCTTTTTCAAACGAGAGTCCAAAAATAATTTCTTTTACAAGCGCTGCAGTGGAAAAAATGTCAGAGGCACACAGAATCGCAAAATCACCATCTCCACGATAATTTTCATTTCCATATTCCTGCTTTTTTAGTGCTATTAAATATTCAATAAAATATTTTTCTGCTAAATGAAGCACCAATTTCTCAATTTTTTCATTATTTGCTTCGTTTAAAATGAGCGATGGATCTGAGAGTTGATTCACTACTGTTGGTAAAGGTGCCATTTCATTTATCCATTTTATTTTTTCTGGCATACTCAAAAAAGGTGGTCGAATTTACTATTTCTCTGTGGTATGTGTCAATTTTTTTATTTTCTTATTTTTCGTTTTCCCCATTCTGCTCTATTTTTCCACGCCCAGTGAATCCCTCTTCCACAGAGAAACATGAATAAAATTCCACCACCTATAAAAAGCCAGTCTTTTGTGGAAAAAAATATAAAAACAGTAAATTCTTGAGTGCGTGATTCGTCTGCCTCATCGTTCAGGGTAAGTCGTATACGGTATTTTCCAATATTGTGAAAAATAATAGGAAAAAGATCTCCATGAAAAGATGCC
>CAIRYL010000038.1 GCA_903882825.1 uncultured Candidatus Peregrinibacteria bacterium
AAATAAAAGAATGCAAAAGAAAGTATACTAAAGGCAGAAAAAAAGTGTACCCTTTTTTTAAAAAATAAGGATTCCCTATATAATTTTTATTACTCTTATGAAAAAAATTCTTCTTTTTGGAAGTCAAGGAATGCTCGGAACTCAATTTTTTACAGATGCGTGTGAATCATTTTTCATTATTCCCCTTTCTCGTTTTCATATTGATCTTTTAGAACCAGAAAAAATAGAAAAAATTATCGAAGAGCACAATCCAGATATCGTTATAAATGCTTCCGCATGGACAGACGTAGAGAGTGCAGAAAATCCAAAAAACTATGAAGATGTGCTGACGATTAATGCAAAATCCCCTGGGGAAATGGCAAGAGTTTGTCATAAAAGAAATATCCCCTTTTACCATATTTCTACAGATTTTGTTTTTTCTGGTGCAGAAAAAGATGTTTTTGAAGAAAATTCTCCAAAAAATCCGTGTAATGTATACGGTACATCAAAAGCAAAAGGCGAAGAAGAAGCGCTTCAATACCAAACTACAAAAATTTTTCGTACTGCATGGTTATACGGAGAATATGGTCATAATTTTGTGCAACGAATAGTTCATTTATTAAAAAATCCTCCACGAAATGGATCAGGAATAAAAGGAGTGTGTGACCAATGGGGATCTCCTACTTGGACAAAAAATGTGTCAGAAGTGCTCATGCAAGCGTGTCATTTTCCAGAAAGGTTCCCAGAACAGGTATATCATGCGGTAAACGAAGGCGCTGTTTCACGACGAGAATGGATTGAAAAAATCTCTCAAATATTAGGTTTTACAAAGCCTATAGTCTCCATTTCTCATAATTCTTTCGTGTCTCTCGCCAAAAGACCAAATTCTTCAGTACTCAAAAATACCCGTATGCCACTACTCCCTTCTTGGGATATATCTTTAAAAGAATATTTACTGAAAAAATAACAAAAAAGGTATTTACTGCTTTCTATCATCAATTATTTCGCTTCTTTCTAAGGTACATCTTTCCTTTTTTCTTCTGTTATCCTAGAACCTATACAAACATTTTTTGTGTTTTTTATCATAAAAATTACAAAAGGAGAGCCCTTTAATAAAAAAGTCTCTTTTGCTTCTCTTTTCTTCATTTTTCTTTCTTTTTTTAAAAAAAATTTGTAAGATGCAGTAAATTTTTTCTTTTTTTATGGATACTTCTCTTATTTTATTACTCGTGGCGGTGGTGGTGGGAGGATATATTATAATGGCATATAACGGACTCGTAAGTCTTAAAAATAGAGTTGAAGAGGCATTTTCAGATATAGGAGTTCAACAAAAACGTCGATATGATCTTATTCCAAATCTTATAGAAACCGTAAAAGGATACGCTTCTCACGAACAAGGAACATTTTTAAAAGTCACAGAAGCAAGAAATATGGCAGTAAATGCGAGCAACAGTGGAAATATGAAAGATATGGCAGTCGCAGAAAATATGCTTTCCGGGGCATTAAAATCTATTTTTGCACTTTCTGAAAACTATCCAGATCTCAAAGCAAATCAAAATTTTTTACAATTACAACAAGAGCTCGTAGATGCGGAAGATAAAATTCAGGCTTCTCGTCGTTTTTATAACCAAAATGTACAAGAACTCAATACCCAAATAGAACAATTCCCTTCAAACTTTATTGCTCGAATGTTTTCGTTTATAAAACGTGAGTTTTTTGTAGTAGAAGAATCTGCAACCGTGGCACCAAAGGTAAGTTTTTCGTAAGACTCAAAGTTTCTTTTAAGAGTTTGAAAAAACTTTTTCTTTAGACTTTTACTGATTTTTTTATAGTAGAAATGGAAACCAATGATGTTGAATTACCGACAACAGAAAATGACTCCTTGAGAATAAAAGCAAGACTCGTAGGACTGTTCATAATAATTATAAGTATCGGACTGGGATATTTTTTTATTTACGAAAAATGGAGAAATATGGTTGAGGGCGTACCAGAGGTGACATATTCCCTGAAGGCTCTCGCCTTGGCACCGTTTTTTACAGTTATGGGAATATACTATCTTTTCCTTCCCCCATCCGGAACAGGCGCATATAAAGATTTAACAGAGAAGGAAAAACCAATTTTTATTTTTGTAATGATTCTTGCGCTTTTAGCATCTGCTACTTTTTACTTTTGGTTTCAGCAACAAGCCTCAGAATATGGTTATCAATAAGACTCGTACCTATGGAATCTTCTACAACCTTTTACAATATTTTATCGGAAAATCGCTGGAGAACCGCGTGGCTTTTCCTTCTTTTTCCTATAATGATCGCTTCCATTGCCTTTTTGGCAATTTTTGCCATTGTGTTTGTTCAACAGCAAAATTTTGAAATAGCAACTCTTCAGGCAGGAGATCTCTTTTTATCTCTTATCCCCTTTTTAACCATTGGTGCCACCATTTGGATTCTTATTTCCCTGACTTTCGGGAAAAACATGATTTTAGCTTTTTCCGGAGCCAATAAAATAGAAAAACAAGAATCCCCTGAACTCTTTCGTATCGTGGAAAATCTTGCTATTCGCACCGGAATTCCAACACCCAGTATCTACATTATTGAAGATGAGAGTATGAATGCATTTGCTACAGGATTTTCTCCAAAAAATGCTTCCGTTGCCATTACCAGTGGACTTTTAAAAAAGCTCAATAAAAATGAAATAGAAGCCGTTATGGCACACGAATTTGGTCATATTTTACATCGTGATATTCGCATTATGCTTATTGCTGTTACCATGGTGGGAATTATACAATTATTAGCAGAAATAATTTTAAGAATATTTTTTAGAAATATTCGATCAGTTTCAGGAGGAGGAGAGAAAAAAAATAGTGGGCAAATTATATTCGTGATGATAGCAATAGCCGTTATTATTTGGGCTATTTCTTTTTTTGGATCCATATTTGTACAAATGGGAATTTCTCGAAAAAGAGAATTTATGGCAGACGCTGAATCAGCAAATCTTACACGAAATCCTCAATCTCTTATTACCGCTCTTCAAAAAATTTCACAAGACGCACGAGTAGAAGTATTAGACGGAAAACGGAGCATCGCTGCCATGTGTATTACTGACCCATTAGAACAAAAATCTTCATTTTTTGACTCTCTCAGTGGTCTTTTTGCTTCTCATCCTCCTGTACAGAAACGAATTGAAGCATTAGAAGGAATGAAGGGGATGTAATTTTTTAAATTTTTGAATTATTCTTTGTTGATTATTTCTTTTCTTGTAAATCAAAAATTTTCTTACAAGCTATTACCGCATTTCTTGGCTCTAATACCGTAAGAGCAGGAACGTCCGAAGGCATTTGAATTGTAGAATGGATATTTACGAACATATCCATTTTATCTGCAAACGGAGGACATGCTAACACCGGTTTTGAACTATTGGCTGCACAAAAACCAGAAAGTGCATTTGATCTTCCTGCAACAGTTATAAAAATAACTTTTTCTGTTTCGTATTTTTCTAAAATTTCCAATACTTTTTGGGGTTGTTTATGTGCACTAGCACTGTACCATATTTGTTCTATACCAAATTCTTGGCATGCAGATTGAATTTTTTCTACAAATGGCTGGTCTTTGTCACTACCAGAAATAATGATAATTTTTGACATAAAAAATGAAGAAATACGTCCAATATTCTGCCAATTCACTTTTAAATATGCAATTGTATGTTTTGAAAATTCTCTGAAATATTGCATTTTTGAGAGATCTTTAAACGATTTTTTAAGATGGATATCTCCGCTGATTTATGAATACACTTCTTGTTGAGCTGGAAAATCACCTTTTTGTACTGCACTTTTATATTTTTGAAGAGCTTCAAATGCCTCATTTCTCAAATTTCCAAATCGACGTAAAAATTTAGGTTGAAATTCTTCTTTTGTTTTTCCCACTATATCATCAAATACCAATATTTGTCCTTTTGTATATCTTCCTGCACCAATTCCAATAACCGGAATGGGTAATAATTCTTGAATTTTTTTCCCTAAATTTTCTGGCACACATTCGAGCACTAAAAATGATATTCCTCTTGCCGTAAGAATTTGTGCGTCATGAAAAATTTTTTCAGCAGAAAGAATATCTTTCCCCTGTACTGAAAATGAAGATATTGTTTGTGGGGTAAGCCCCAGATGTCCAGTAACTTCAAATCCTCGTGCACGGAGTTCGAATATGGCAGAAAGAGTATTTTCGTCTGATCCTTCCAGTTTAAAATGATGTACACCCGCATTTGCAAAATATTCTGCTGTTTCAACTGCTTGTAACACGTTTGTATATGATTGATACGGGAAATCAACCACAATAGGAATATTTTTTATACTTCTTTGTACTGCTTGCACATGTGGAAACATCAATTCTTTTGTGACTTCTTGAGTACTTTTCAGTCCGTACACAGTCATCCCTAATGAATCTCCTACTAAAAGAGTGTCTATATTCATTTTTTCGCATAATTCTGCTGAAAAAGTGTCATACGCCGTACACCACACCAAAGAAGACATACGAAGATTTTAAAATTTATTTTTTTCCAAAAAAAACATTTTTCCATTGTTCTCGAACCGATTGATATTTCGAAAACGACACTGTTGAGTTTTTTGGAAAAATATCAGGAGTAGGAGAAGCTTCAGGGGGAACAATAATAACCACTTCACCAGGCTTTATTTTATCATTATTTTCTTTCGCAAAACGGTCTAAATATTCGGCAGTAGAGCGAATCATTCCTTCTTCCTCTAAAATAACGTTTTTTGATTTTTGCCGTGAAAGTTCTTCTTCTTCCTCTTGAAAAATTTTTTCTAAAGAATGGACCTTATACAACTCTGTTCCAATGAGATAGAGTAAAAAAATAATAAAAATGAGTCCAATACCAATAAAAAAGGAAATTAACGGTGAGGAAAATTTTTCTGAAGAATTCATATTTTTGGAGGATAAATACGGACTCTTTCTACTCTTCTTGCCCCCATTCTCTCTATTATTATTATCCCTCCAGGAAAAGTAATACTTTCCCCTCTTCTGGGGAAGCGCTCTAAAACCTCTAAAATAAGGAGAGAAAGAGTTTTATTTTGATTTTTTTCATCTGGATCCAACAATATTCCTGTTCCATCATGTAGTTCTTCGACGGTTATAGTTGGTGGAGACGACCAAATATTTTCATGAATTTTACGAATTTGCTCTTCGTCTTCGTCATCTGTTTCATCTTGAATTTCTCCAAAAATTTCCTCCAAAATATCTTCCATAGTCACTATTCCAGCTGTCCCACCGTGTTCGTCTACTACAATGGCAATATGTGTTTTTTTCTTTTTAAAATCTTCTAAAAGTTCGGAAATTTTTTTAGTAACCGGTACAAAAAATGCGGATTTTGTTTCAATATTTTTCACCATTCTATTTCGTTCTTTTTGTTCTGAAGCCTCTAAAATTTCTCGCATAGTAAGAATTCCCACCACATTATCTATATCTCCTTGATAAATAGGCATTCTGGAATACTGATGTTCACGAAATATTTCAATCGCTGATTCGACTGTTTCTTTTTCTTCAATAGCAATAATATCAGTCCTGGGCGTCATAATTTCTGAAACTTTTGTATCGGAAAGCTCTAAAACACTTTCAATTCTGTCTCGTTCTTGAGATGTAATTTCTCCATGAGCTTCTCCCATAGAAACCATTGCTAAAACCTCTTCTTCTGTTACTTTTTGTTGTTCTTTATGAGGACTTAAAAAGGTAATGAGGATTTCTAATACATAAATAAATGGAAGAAAAACTCTGGTAAGAAAAAATACAAATGGGGCAATAAATAAACTATATTTTTCCCGATGAACTACCGCAATACTTTTTGGCAAAACATCTCCAAAAATAATGAGGAAAAATGCAACCACCACGGTTACAACTGTGAGTGCCCATCCCTTTTGGTCAGCACTTATAAAATGATCAGTGAGCAGTGTCGCCAACACGGTAATAATGGTATTGAGTACGTTGTTGACAATAAGAAGTGTAATAATTACTTTTCTAGGATTTTCCTTCAGCCATTCTATAGTTTCTACGGATTTTTTTTTCCCAGATTTCAGCGCTTTTATACGGCTCATTTCGAGTGACATAATAGCTGTTTCTGCACCTGAAAAAATAGCAGAAAGAAAAAGCAAAATAAGAAGAATAAAAAAATCCACAAAAAAAGAAAAAAATGTAAAAACTACTCTATATCTTTTAAAAGAGGAATAGTTGAATTTTGAGAGGGTGTAATAATTGGAAATTTTTCAGAGAGAGAGTTTTCTGTATTAAAAGTTGCAGAAGAATTTTCTGGAATAGATGGGTTTGAAGAAACATTTGTAGAGTTCATTATTTCCGGAATATTTCGAGGTTTTATAAAAATATCTGCGGTAATGCCATACTCTGTTGTTCGCAATGCTCCAGATACGCTTTCGAGTCCTTGAATGCCAAAGATATTTTCTTGTGGAATACGAGTCCAAAAAGAAAGGAATGTATTGGGAAGAGGCGAAACAATTTCCTGATTCAGAAGAGAGCCTTGAAGAGAAACAAAAGAATCTCCTTCTCCTAAAAAAGCATCAATACTTTCCGGAACATTTGAAACAAAAATATCTTTTTGAAATTGAGAAAGAACAATCGGCGGAAGTTTTTCATTTTTATTTCCTGTAAATGTTAAAAGAATTTTCTTATTTTTTTGTTCTGAAAATGCTTCTATAACATCTATATTTGGAAATAATTCTTGTACCACGGAATTATCAGGAAGCGTATGTTCAATAATTTCGGGGATATATTGTGCTAAAAAATATCGGATTCCTTTTTGCAGACTTTTTGCTTTTTCTTGAGAAAAAGATTCTGAAGGAAGAGAAAAAAGTGCTCCTTCACCATTTGGAACAGTAAAAAAAACTGTTTTCCCAGATAATAACGGCATAAAATCTCGTTTTCGTTGAAAATATTCTCCAAAATTTTTCTGGAAGAATGAGTCCCCTTGCGCCATAAGCGTGAGTGCCTCTGAAAAATTTTGAGATCGTGCAGACTCTTCTAGTGCGTGCAGAAGAGATTCTCCATCTTGAAAAGCGATAAATGAGCCAACTTGAGGAGGCAGAAGATTACTAGAAATTGAAAATGGATTTCCAGATAATATTTGAGAAGAAAGAGGAACTGATCCACGAAAATCAATCTGCCAATGATGATTATTATCAGTCATTTTTCCTCCAAAATATGAATACTGGTCAGAAAAAACTGAAAATAAAAAAGAAAACAC
>CAIRYL010000039.1 GCA_903882825.1 uncultured Candidatus Peregrinibacteria bacterium
AAGATTCATCTTTCTGTAAAACTCGAGTTCTGATTTTTGAATGGTAAACAGTTTTCCACTCTCTTCACAGGTAAAAGCCCATTGTAAAACATCATCTGGGATTTTAGAAATATCAGAAGGAAGATGCTTCATCATTTCTGCAGTGATGATTTTTTGTGCAACTGGAGCAGGTGGTTCATAATCAGACCAATTGAATTTTTGTAATTGTACGGGCGTATGATTATACGCCCCTACAAGGGAATCCATTTTTGCATTTCTTTCCAAAACTTCTTCTTTTGTCAGTGGGAAATATTCATTTGCGACGGTTTCGTTATATCCAAAAGGAGAAAGAGCTGGAGGAAAAAATTCTCCCCATTCTCCTGTTTTTTGCATATGTTCTATTATCTTTGGTACCAGTTCTTCGTACTCTTCTTTTGTATACTGTTTATTTAAAATGCAATACTGTGCATGTTTTAATCCTACACAGGCAAAACAGTGTTCGCAATAAGCACACATATCTAAATAATATGAATTTTTACACCCAAAACTCCATGATGTGAAAGCGCACATATATAACTGATCGCCTCCACCTAAAATTTCATAACAAAGTTCTGCTTGTCCCCATGAATAAATATCCATGCAATCTTTCCCATCATTAAACCAAGTACAATATCTACAATTCTGAGCATTTGTAGTATCAAAGCAACACCAACAATCTTTACTATTCCAAATAGATTCACCTGTACAATTTTCATTATTTTCGCCATTCATATATTTTCTTGGATTTTTTTGTAAAAATAAAGAGAACATATTTTGGAAATGTAATCTACTTTTTGCGGTTGAAAATATTTTATTTTTTTGTTCAAAAAACTCATGTTCAGAATATGACTTATTGAGAATATAAAATTGTTTATTCCGTAATCCCACGCATCCTAAACAATTACTACATCTCTTACAATCCACTAAAAAAGAACTTTCTTGGCACGCACTACAATTGCGACTATAGTGAATATTATAACAATTTTTTGTATCGGAGCATTCGTAACAGAGTTCACATCCCGAAACAAAAAAACAATCAAGGCATTTATACGAATCATTAATATAGTCACTATATAAGCATTGTTCACACCGACTCGTTGCAAAAGTAAGATAACAATCTTTCATATTTCCAGAACAATTGGTATATTCTGAATTTATCTCCTGCGCATATTTATATGACTGCATACGAGGGGCAATATTTTGTAATATTTGTATTTGAACAAGAATACTTTCTGAAGGATTTATTATTTTCCCATATATTCTGGCATCATTATCATCTTCCCACCATTGTGTTGAAGAATATACTGGGAAAAGAACTGTGGGAGAATACATTGAAATAATATCTTTTTGTGTTTTACTACATTTTCGTTTATACAGCTTTCTTTCATTTCGAAAACAAAGTCTTCTCTGTTGCCGGCAGTCAGGACACAAAGTTGGCTCTGGAATACTGTATTTTACATTATTAAAAACCGGTGAAATTTTATCGTAAAATGCACGGTCTTCGTTTGTTACCGTAAAGCCGGTAGAACACCATTCGCAAGTTTTCATAAAAGAGGATTATAAAATTTCTTTCAAATAACACTTCTCACAGAGTATCTTTTCTGGTCTTTCTGGAGAATAAGTGGTGTGAATGGGAGTTCCACATTGAGCACAAATTCGTTCCCAAAGTTTTCTAGGATTTCTGAGTTTCATACGG
>CAIRYL010000040.1 GCA_903882825.1 uncultured Candidatus Peregrinibacteria bacterium
AACATTAACTGGAAAAACGCCGTTGTATATGGAATTGATTTTTCGAATATGGATATGGCAATAGGAGTGATGGTAACCATCCTGTATATTGCTCTTTTAACATTTGGAGCGGTAAAATTTTTCGAGAAAAAAGAATTTTAAAAACACTTTTAAAATATTTACAACAACACCAGCCTTTTATATTGAAAAAAGAGCGTTTCTTCAGAAACGCTTTTTTAAAATCCTATAGCAAACAATAATTATTTTATATTTTTAAGCTCCAAATAGAGCTTCTCGTAGCTTCTTTCTCCATCATACTTTTTCCCATTTATAAAAACCGTCGGAGTTCCTGTTACACCTCGTTGCGTTCCTTCTTTTAAATCGTTTTTAATACGGGCTTGCGACTCTTTTGTAGAAATACATGTCGAAAGTTTTTCAGTATTGGCACCTGATTCTTGTGCCAAAGATTTCAATGTTTCTGGTTGTAAATTACTACTGGCATATACGGCAGAAACATACTTTTGAAAGACTTCAGAAGACTCATTTTTTCGAACACATTCAGCTGATTCGGCCGCAGGAAAAGCATATTTATGAAGATTTTCTAAAGGGAAATAGGCATATCGAAATTGTACATTTGGGAAATCTGTTCTTAATTTTTCTACAATTGGATGAAATTCTTTACAATATGGACATTCAAAATCAGAAAACTCTTCAAATAATATCGGTTTTGAAGCGTCTCTCTGAAATACATCGTTCCCACTGTTTTCATTTCCACAAGCTGAAAAAAACAAAAGAGAGAAAAAGAGAACAGAAAAAAATGAAGCTCTTGAAATCATAAAAAAAGAAAAAGGAATAAAGAAAATAAATTTTTTCAACCGAGCAATTACAAAATTTTCTTGTAAATAGCTCACAAAACCTCAGATATATCTATTCTTTTCTTTTTTTCGTAATTCTTCTGAGACTTTTAAAAATAGACACAAAAAAACACTACCGACACTTTGACAAAAATGCAAAAAAAACGTCACACTGTGTATAGATGATAAAACACCTTCTGACACTTTTGGCAGGACTTTTTATAACCTTCCTTTTTGGAGTTTTTGGAGGTATTGCTCTTGAACGATTCTTTTTATCGGATCCTCTAACGTCTCTTCCATTACCATCTTTTCCTCCAATAGAAATAGAAACAGAAGGAGAAACCCCAATTGAAAAATCCGTACTGATTGATACGAACAGCCTTTCTGTTCATTATCCTTTGCAGATCCATTTGAAATGGCAACCAGAAAGTGCATTTTCATCATCAGAAATAGAAAAATACATAACTTTAAGTCCTCCAATAGAAGGAAAATGGAATTGGGAAAAGCATATTTTATGGGGGGGTTGGACTGCAGAATTTACCCCCAATAAGCCTTTTCCCGAAAAACTTACGCTAGACATCAATGCTCCATTTTTAAAAGAACCATTCCAGAGAGTATTTGAAAAACAAAAAACTGTTTCCGAAAAAAACGAGGAAATGTTGCTCAGTTGTTCCCCACCAAAAATTATTGCTACTGTTCCACAAAATGGAGAAAAAAATATTGATCCAACTCTCCCTGTTAAAATTGTATGGGACACACCAGTAGAATGGGAAAAAGCATTTCCACTCTTGAGTGTTACACCTGATCTTCCTGGAAATATAAAAAGAGAAATGCGATTAGAACCAGATCTTTCGGATACAAGTGGTAAAACACTCATTCTTTCTTTCTTGCCAAATTTCCCAGAAAATAAAACTATTTCTATTTCATTAAAGAAAGGAGTTCCCAGTATTGGAACAAAATATCCTTCTACGGAAGACTTTTCTGTATCTTTTACAACACGAGGAAAGAAATAAAACAAAAAACACTTGAATATATGAATAAATTACAGATACACTCCACCGGCATACTTTTTTTTACTTATGAAACAGAATGAACTCAAACCTCATGTAGGAGCAAAGAAAGCAAAGATTCGACGCGGACGAGGAGATGCTTCTGGTTATGGAAGCTTTTCAGGACGAGGATGTAAAGGTCAAAACGCTCGATCGGGAGGCGGTGTAAGGCTTGGATTTGAAGGAGGACAAAGCACAATGATCCAACGAATGCCAAAATTAAAAGGATTCACAAATCTTAATCGTGTAGAATCAATCGCTGTAAATTTAGATCGACTTGATGAAAAATTTGAAGAAGGAGGAATAGTGAATTTAGAATCTTTAAAAGAGAAAGGACTTATTAGAAATACAAGAGTTTCAGTAAAAATTCTTGGACGAGGAGAAATTTCTAAAAAACTTCAAATTTCTGAAGTAGAAATATCTCAAACTGCTCAAAAAAAATTGGAAAAAGCAGGATGTACCATTTCCTAATTTTTTAGTTTTTTAGGTAATTCTTCTTTTTGTTCGTATCAATTTTTCTCCTTGTATCTTTCATTTATGAATTTTCTTTTACAAATTTGGAACTCTGTTGACCTTCGAAAAAAAATATTTTTTACGGTTGGAGTTTTAGTGTTATATCGCCTTCTGGCTCAAATTACTGTTCCAGGAATTGATCCTGCATCCCTGAGAGAATTTTTTGGTGGTGGCGAATCAGGAGCATTAGGAATTTATGCGATGATTACTGGTGGTGCTATTGAGAATTTCTCAATTGTACTCATGGGCTTAGCACCGTATATTAATGCGTCCATTATCATGCAACTCATGACAGTGGTGATTCCAAAATTAGAAAATTTATCGAAAGAAGGAGATGAGGGGAGAAAAACCATCAATCGATATACTCGTTGGCTCGCTCTTCCCTTTTCTATCTTGCAATCATACGGAATGATTACCATTATTTCGAATATTCCAGGTGCTGGACAAGTTATTGATCCCACAAATATTAGCCAAGTTCTTCCCGCAATGATTATTGTGAGCACAGGAACTCTACTCCTCATGTGGATGGGAGAAATGATTACTGAAAAAGGAATCGGGAATGGAATCTCATTACTTATTTTTGCAAGTATTGTTTCTAATATCCCTACTGTTGTGGGACGAATTTTTACAGAAGGAGGTGCCGATATTACCCAGAATGCCAAAATTGCTTCATTTTTTGGATTTCTTATTCTTACGGCAGTATTGTTATTTTCGACCATTCTCATGACAGAAGGTCATCGTAAAATCCCAATTACATACGGATCCAGTGGGAAGAGTGGAGTTGGTTCTGCAATTCCTATTCGGGCACTTCAATCGGGAATGATTCCTATTATCTTTGCCCTTTCTATTCTTACTTTTCCAGCGGTTATTGCACAAGTATATCCAAATGCCAATAACTCAGTAGTTGATTTTATTAATACGTATCTTTCTTCTTCAAATCCGAGTTGGATGTATTTTATTTTGTATTTTCTACTCATTATTTTCTTTTCATTCTTTTACGTTTCTATCGTTTTTAAGCCAGAACAAATTGCTGAAAATATTCAAAAACGAGGTGGATTTGTGCCTGGTTATCGCCCTGGGAGAGAAACAGCAGAGCATATCGGGAAAGTTTCTGCTCGTTTAAATTTGTGGGGAGGTGCATTTTTAGGAATTGTTGCCATTCTCCCAACTATTTTTACACTTTTTACAGAGCTTACCACTCAAGATCTTATTATTTCTGGATCTGGAATTATTATTATTGTGGGAGTGGTTCTTGATTTTGTACGTCGAGTAAATGCCCAATTGGTAATGCAGGATTACGAAAAATTAAAATAAAAAATATAATATTTGAATCTCGGAATACATATTATGAAGGGAATAATGATGCCCCAAAGGAGATAACTTGGGAATGTGGAAATTTTTAATATACCAAAAAACGTTGATATATTTTAAAAGAAACTCCTCCATTCCTATTCTTCTTTTTTGGATTTATAACAAAAACCTGTATGGTATATATGTCCTTTTTTCCCTCTTTTCATGTGTGGTATTTTCGCGGTTTCCGGAACACAACGCAATGCAGGTGAACGAGTACTGGAAGGACTGAAAAAACTAGAATATCGAGGATATGATTCGTGGGGAATTGCGGTACGAATAGAAAATAATACGGTAAATACTATTAAAAAAGTAGGAAAAATTTCTACTTCTACCGAAATTTTTCCCGAAGGAACGGAGTCTCTCGGACATTCTCGATGGGCAACACATGGAAAAGTTACACAAGAAAATGCTCATCCTCACAGATCAGGAAAAGTTACGTTGGTACACAATGGAATTTTTGAAAATTATACCGATTTTATAACGCCAGAAATCCAAAAAAATCTTCTCTCTGAAACAGACACAGAAGTAATTGCGCTTCTCATTGATACTTTTTTAAAAAAAGGAGAGCTTCCGGAAGAAGCTGTTCGGAAATCCGCTCAGAAAATGAAAGGAAGATTCGCAATTTTAGTAATGATCGACGATATCCCAGGAATTTTTGCAGCTCGAAGAGGATCTCCTCTTATTTTGGGACGAACGGAAACGGAAACTTTTATTGCGTCAGATATTCCTGCGTTTCTTTCGGAGACGCGAATAGTAAATTATTTGGATGATGGAGAAATGGTATATGTAAAAGGAAATACTCTTCAATTTTCAAAAATTTCCACGGGAGAATCTCTTATAAAGCGAGATATTGAAGTTCCATGGAAAATGGAAGAAAGCGAGAAAGGGAAATTTGCTCATTTTATGATTAAAGAAATTTTTGATCAAAAATCATCTATTGCTTCTGCAATAAACCATTCAGATGAAGATATTCAAAAAGCTGTTAAAATTCTCCAAAGCACAAACGGATCATACTTTTTAGCATGTGGAACCGCCAATAAGGTGTGTAGCGCAGCAGAGTATTTTTTTGCAAATCAAGCAGGAAGAAAAATAAATGTGGTTCCTTCTTCAGAAATGCCAAATTTTGAAAAATTTATTCATCAAAAAACAGCTCTCGTAGCAGTATCGCAAAGCGGAGAAACGGCGGATGTACTAGAAATTTTAGAACGAGGAAAAGCAAAAGGAGCACGTATTATTGCGATTACAAACGTAGAAAGTTCATCTATTGCACGTATTGCAGATGTTCATCTTCCTCTTCGTGCAGGACCAGAAAAAGCAGTGGCATCTACAAAAGCAGCAACAGCACAAATGGCACTTTTGTACCTACTTGCCACAGCTGATGCAGGAAAAATAACAGAAGGACGACAAACTCTTTTAGCGCTTGCTGCGAATGTAAATGATCTTCTTAATCCACGCTATGAAGAAAAAGTACAAATAATCGCAGAAAAAATTGTAAAAGCTCCAAATCTCTTTATTATTGGAAGAAATGCGCTTTACCCTATGGCACTCGAATCTGCTATTAAAATTATGGAAGTGTCGTATGTTCATGCTCAAGGCTTTGCTGCAGGGGAAATGAAACACGGACCAATCGCACTTATAGAAGAGGGATCTCCCTGCTTAGTGCTTGGAGGAGATGAAGAAACGCTTATGAATGCCATGGAATTAAAATCCCGTGGAGCACGTATTATTGGTGTTTCCCCAAAACGATCAGAAATATTTGACGAATGGTTAAAAGTGCCAGAAGCAAATGGAATCCAGAGTATTGCCACCATTATCCCTGTACAAATTCTCGCCTATAAATTAGCAGTTTTAAAAGGACTTGATCCAGATATGCCGAGAAATTTAGCCAAAAGTGTAACGGTAAAATGATACTCTATGAAGACTTGTGCATGGTGTTCTACCGGCTTTACGGTAACAAACGAAGACCGTGCATTTTATGACAAGGTTTCACCGGTTTTTAATGATGTACAGTACAGTATTCCAGAGCCAACTTTGTGTCCTGACTGCCGGCAACAACGAAGACTTTGTTTTCGAAATGAAAGAAAACTGTATAAACGAAAATGTGACCTTTGCCAAAAGAGAATAGTGTCTGTTTATCAGCCGAAAACACCGTTCCCAGTATATTGCCAAGAATGTTATTGGAGTGATAAATGGGATGAATTAGAGTATGGAAAAACGTTTGATTTTGAAAAGAGTTTTTTTGAACAATATGATATTTTAATAAGAAAATCTCCTCATCTTTCTTTAGTCGTAGTATCAGGAACAATAAAAAACTCAGAATATTGTAATCAAGGTGGATATTTGAAAGACTCATATTTAGTTTTTAATTCTGCACAATCTGAAGGATGTTTATATGGGAAAGGTGTAATTCGTAGTACTGATTGCATCGATTGTTATAAAATATATTCGTCAGAGCTTTGTTATGAAGTCCTGAATTGTTACAATTGTTATACTTGCTCATACCTTTTCGACAGTTATAATTCAAATAATTGTTTTTTTTCATCACACCTCATTGGATGTTCCTATTGTTTTTTTTGTACAAATCTCAGAAATAAAAAATATTGTTTTGAAAACAATCAACTGACAAAAGAAGAGTGGGAAATGAAAACAAACGAAATATTCGGTGCACAAAAAAACAAAGATTCTCTTGATCATTTTTTTAAAATAAAGGCTCAACGTTTTGTACCACATACAGAAACAAGAAATTCAGAAAATTGTTCTGGTAATTTTTTACAAAATTGTAGTGAGACTCATTTTTCTTTTGATTGTGAAAATACAGAAAATTGTAAATATTGTTCTGATCTCCGAGGCCTGGAACCCAAATTTATGAATGCAGATATTTCTTTTTTAGGAAATGGAATATTATATTCTTATGAGTGTTCCACTATAGGATTTCATGTGGAGAGACTCTTCTCTTGCGTTGATGTTTATTCAGGCGTAAGTGATACCCTCTACTCTATTTTCTGTGGGAAAAATGCACACCATCTTTTTGGCTGTATAAGTCTTCATCACAAAAGCTATTGCATTTTAAATAAACAGTATACCAAAGAAGAGTACGAGGAATTAGTACCAAAGATAATAGAACATATGCAAAAAACAGGAGAATGGGGAGAATTTTTTCCTCCAGCTCTTTCTCCTTTTGGATATAACGAAACCGTCGCAAATGAAT
>CAIRYL010000041.1 GCA_903882825.1 uncultured Candidatus Peregrinibacteria bacterium
ATTCGTTAATAAGAGATGTATCCAAAAATACCACTACATTTGGATGTTCAATATGGTAATTTTCTTCAATATGAGTGTCGGAAAATCTGTTAAAAACGACGACTGCTGCACCTTTTTTTTCGGCACCAAAGTCGGGAAATGATTGAGCAAAAACATCTTTTTTTTCTTGGGCAATAATTTCACACAGTGCACCAGAAACAGTAATAGCTCCTTGCCCTGCACGAGAATGCCAACGAATTTCATACATACAAACGGGAAAAAGAATTAAATTTTTGAATGTGTGGAGTGAGTTCTAAAACTCAATAAAAATTTTCCTATGATTTTTAAAATTCTCTTTTTCTGTCACCAATGAGAAAGAATAAACCTATAAAAACCATTCTATTACGAGAAAAATATTCTCACAATATCCTGCCAACTAATAATGGCTATAAGAAGGAGTAAAAGAATATATCCCCCCAAATGCAGGGGAGCCTCCCACGTTGGAGGAATTTTTGAGGGAATCTTCCCTGTATATCCTAATTTTTTCCCAATTATTTGTGACAGTACCAAAAATGCTTCTACTAAAAGAAATAAAAGTCTTCCTCCATCGAGAGCTGGAAATGGCATAATATTAATAACCGCAAGAGAAAGTGAAAGAATCGCTGTAAATTGTACAAGTTTTGAAAAATCCCCCTGATCAACAAGCATTCCTGTGGTATGTGCAATACTTACAGGACCACCAATTCCATCTGGAAGTGCAAACTTTGTCATAATTTTTACGGCTAATTCACGTACCATATTTATAGATAATCCAATAAATCTCCAAGATTCTTGCAGAGCGACCACGGGAGCATTCCAAAGAGATTCCCGTACTGCTCGTACTGGAACATAAAAATCACCATCATAAATAACTGGAATCCCTTTTTCTGTGGGTTCCAAAAGGGCATCAGTAAGATGCACTCCTAAATATCCATCTTTATCAAACGGAACCACAAAAACCTCGTTTTGTGTATTTAAAGATCTTCGGACAGAAAGGTGTACTTGAGATGCACTTGCTTGTTTTTTTTCTTCTATTACCGAAAGAAAGTGTTGAGTATCTCGAATAAAAATATTATCGATCATCATAATGCGATCCCCGGCTTTGAGTCCTACTTTTTCTGCTTTTCCACCTTCTATAACGCTTATTATTTTTGTTTGAAGAGATGATGGGAAAAAGAATGATTGAGTACTAGAAAGTGGAATTTCAATTTTTACTTTTTCAAATTTTCGATCACTACTGTTAAATCGATCAATGGTTATCATTGCTGATTGTTTTTTTTCTTGCAATGCCATGCTGTCAGCAATAGCCGAATAAAAACGAACATTGGGGGTAGTGCGCCCATCAATTTCTCGAATAATATCAAAACGTTGAAATCCTAGTGTTTCTGCAGGTGTCCCGGCGATAGATTCTATTACAACTCCTTGAGCTTTTTCTAAAAAACCACGTTCAGAATATTCTTGAATTTGTTGTGAAGTAGGAGCGATAGGGTTTATTCCAAAAATATATCCCCCAGTAAGCAGAAAAAATCCGAGTAAAAAATTCATAATAACACCTCCACAAACAATAAGGATTCTCCATCCCAGAGGACGATTCCCAAAAGCGTGTGGACTTTCCGATTTCTCTGTTTCGTCTTCTCCGAGCATTCTTACAAATCCTCCAATAGGCACCGCATTCAGTGTCCATCCCATAGTTTCAGTTCTTTTCTTTTGTACGCCGTGGGCATCCATATATACCAGTTCTTTTGTTGTCTTTTTTTCCCAAATTTTTGGAGGAAGCCCAAATCCGAATTCTTCTACTTGTACTCCACCTTTTCGTGCAGCCCAAAAATGCCCTAATTCATGAAGAATAATGAGAAGAGAAAAAATCACTAAAAAAGTGAGGATTGAAAGAAAATATCCAAAATACCACAGTGCTAAAAATCCAAAGGCAATACCACCCCAAATTATTTGCTTTTCGTATTTCAATAAAAAATTACTATTCATAATGAAAAATTAGAGTTTGGTAATGTCTTCTTCCTTCTTTTTTACTGATTCTTCTACTTTTATATTTGCATCTTCAATTTTTTTTTGAATTTCTTTTTCTAAACGTTTTTGTTCATCTTCTGAAAGACTTTCATCTTTTTTAATAATTTCAAGGGCTTCATGACGATGTTTCCGAATTCCAATTTTTGATTCTTCTCCCATTTGCGCAACAATTTTGCAGAGATTTTTTCGTCGTTCTTCGGTCAGTGCTGGAATATTTAATCGAATTCCTGCTCCATCATTTATTGGAAAAAGCCCCAATGCGCTTTCATCCCGAATAGCTTTTTCGATATGAGAAAGAAGAGATTTATCCCATGGCGAAATCATCAGGGTTTGGGGACCTTCTACCGTAATAGTGGCAATATTTTTAAGAGGCTGGGAAGAACCATACGCAGTGATATGAAGTCCTTCTACGAGTAATGGACTTGCGCGTCCTACTTGAAGACCAGATAATTCACTCGAAAAGAATTCAAAAGTTTTTTTCAGTGACTCATCAATATACTGAAGAGAGGCATGCATAAGCAAAAAAACAAAATGTTCGGCAGTATTATAGAAGGACAACTAAAAATTATCAATTACGAATTATAAATTCTGTATGAGACATATCATCTGCTATACTTTTTGCATGAAATATCCATTTTTGTTTTTATTGGCAGGAATTCTTTTTTTAGGATTTGTATATCCCACAAATGCTGAAGAGAAAGCTTCCGAAGCACTTCAAAAAAAAATTTCTGGTGCCCAAACAGAGGTTGCTTCTTTATTAAATGAGGCAAAAAACTTACAAGATATTATTAATGCAAGCCCTGGCAAAACTTCTTGTGAGTATTCGGTTGGGAACAGAGTCGTTTCGGCAGTGAGATTACAATGGTTTGGGTTTGAAAATTTCATGTTTGCACAGTCTGATTACTGGAAATCACGATGTTTTTTAAACGATTTAGAAGAATTAGAATTTCGTTTAACAAAAATTTTAGCAACTTTTCCTCGTACCGAATTGGGCTGTTCGGAAGAAAAAAGTGGAGAAATTGGTGACCGTGCCAAAAATGTACAACAGCGACTCAAAACATTATTAAACGCATTTGAGCAATGGAGGTTTTTTCAAGATAAAAAATTAGAGCAAAAAGGAATATCTTCGTACGAAAAAGAAGCGTGTACCGAAGATCCGCAAAAAGAAGTTTTTGCAAGAACAATGCTTGCCTGGAAACAACTTTTAAAAACCATAGAAAATATTAAAAATTCTCCAGTTTTAACTGGAACTTTTCAATTATTGAAAGCTGATTCAAAAACGTCTGTATCAAATGCCATATCATCTACTTTTTCATTTTCTGATCAAACGCTTCAAAGACTCGATGCGGAGGCGCAATCTTCGGCAGATGAATTTTGGGAAGACACACTTTCAATTTTTAATTTTTCTATTTCAGACCGAGGAAACTTTTTTTCATTCC
>CAIRYL010000042.1 GCA_903882825.1 uncultured Candidatus Peregrinibacteria bacterium
GGAGTTGTATCTAAAACATTTCCCCCAGAAAATACGTCCCTCGAAAACGAAGAAATTTTTGGAATAATAGGTTGTTTAAAAAGTGCCCAACGATATATTGGAAACGTCTTACTCAATCCTATATTGTCACCAATCCCTACACTAATAATATCTGAAGAAGAAAAAATTTCTGATTTGAATTGCAGAGAAATTTTCCCATTCACATCTGGTTTTATTTGGAGACCATTTGTAAAAGTGTCTTGGTCTGTATTTTGAAGAACATTTGGAACAGAAGATGTAATTTGTAAAGTATCACTATTAGAATATACGTATTTCAAAAGAAGCGGATTTTTTTGAGAATATACCCCAAAGTTCCCGACACTTTTCCCTCCAAAAAAATAATCAGTAGTACTGATGAGACTGGCACCTCCAACCCCATAATCAGAAGTATTTAAAGAGTCTAGATTTAGGATTGTCACTGCATCATTAGAGGCAAAAAAACATTTTTTAAGGGGAACCATACACTGCGCATCATTTATATTTGCAGTATTTCCAGAAATAGAAATTTTAGAACTTGCTAGAAAAAAAGAGGAAGAAATATTTACAATTTTTTGTATTTGAGAATCCGTATATGGTTGAGTAGCAATAAAAGGGAAAGCAATTTTCCCTGTAAATGGAATCTCCTTATTACTTCCACTTGCCCCTATTACAAAATTAGAAGGACTGGAAAATAGTGAAAAAGACGCTGGGGTACTTGATTCTTTTACCCCATCTATAAAAATATCAAGTGCTCCCCCGTTATATCTTGCCGAAACAAAATGCCAAGTATTAATGGGAATTGATACAAGAGTAGAGGTAGTTATTTCATTTGTTCCATCAGAAGAAATGGAAGCTGAAACTTTTCCATCTGAAAGAACTTTTAAAACATAAGATTTTTGCCCTGCAGCATTCCATTTCCCTAAAATAGCCTGTTCGGTGCCGATTGATGGAATATTTACCCAAGCTCCAAATGTAAAATTTCCAGTAATATTAAAATCAGTGCTCGAAGAAGAAAGTACTTGTGTCCCGGAAAAAGAAAATGCTGTCGCTTCTGCACCAAATGCTACTGGAATATTCCCAACCGCAGAAGCATTTACCAGAGTATGATTTTTCAACGTCTGATCGTTTACACTGTTTGTCCAGTGTCCCAATATACCTGGGAACATGGGGATAGTAGCCGTATCAGGAAGTAATTTTCGTACACCAGCTCCAACAGATCCAGCAGGATCATAAATTTCCGTTACTCCTAAAGAATGTGCCCACAAAATCTTCCCATTTTCTCCGGATGTAAGTGCTTTATGAACTGGTTTTCCACTCCATAATTCTGTATCAGAATCAAGTGTTACCACTCCTGCAAGGTTATTCGTTAACAAATTTGCTTTTTCATGTTTTGTAAAAAAAGTTTTTCCAACTGCATTCGTATACACTGTCCATAAATTTCCCTGTTCATCAAAATGAACATCTAAAAATGGATTTCCTGTATTTTGGGGGTATGTATTAGCATTTTTAGAAAATGAGATTCCGAGTGTTTCATTTATGACCGTGACTCCTATATCGGTTGCTACTCCTAACAAAATATTTCCTCCTACATTTTTAAGAGTTATGGCATTTACAATATCTGAATTCACAGAAATTCCTGGAATGGATGATGGAAATGATGGAAAATTTACACTACGTTCTGCGATTCCTGTTCCTCCCCATATATTTTTTCCATTTGTTTTATAACGATAACCAGTGTCATTTACAAAATCTATCACTCCTATTCCTTGCCCTCCGCTGTGAGCAACATAAATTTTACCATTTTTAGCAATAACAGATTTTAAAGAAACATTTGAATCAGAATCTAAAATACCATATGCAGTCCGTGGCACTTTCATCCATACTTTTCCATTTCGTGCATCAAAAATAAAAAGTTCTTGTGCGGTAAGCGCCAAAAATGCTTTTTCTGGAAACTCATCATTCCCACATCTATTATCCACGCCTCCTCGAGGATCAATTCCATCTCCTGTTTGAAAATCACAAAAATTATCTATTGCATCATCTTTTGTTTCATTAAACCAAGAAGCGGAAGAATTTGATGCCCATCCACTCGAAATAGTGTCTTCCAAAGTATCGTACATAAAAATATCTACTATCGGAGCATTCAGAGAAAATGGAATATCTGTATATTCTGATACTGGTTTTTTATAAGTAAAGAGTGGATTTGTAATAAGATTAATCGTATCTACATTATCTGCCATAAGGTGAAAATCTGGATTTCCAGCAAAAGTAAGTGGTGTGTTTGCCACTAAAAAACTTCCACTCATTGTTTTCCCTTCCACTGAAAGAAATATTCGAGCGTATCCATCTATATCACTAGAGAGAGTAATAGTACTTTCGAGAATTGATACCCCATTTCCATGACTTACTGAAAAATCATAATTATCTATAACTTTAGAAGAACTTCCCTTCGTACAAGGCTTTCCATTCAGCATCACCTGTGAAATACTTGAATCCGATTGAATTTCACAAAGAATATTATTGGTACCGTTATATGGTATGCCCCCATCCATTACTTTTGCAGAAACAAAAGTTTTTTGGGTTTCCCCATCTAAAAAAAGAATATTACCTGCCGTAGGAGTCTGGAATTCAAAGTCATCAGCAAAAACAGAGGACGAGATTCCAAAAAATAAAAATACAGAAAAAAGGCATAAAAATATACCTTCCCGAAAAGCGGAGCATCGCCTTTTGTGTAAAAATAAACTTTGTTTCATATATGTACACTTCCATTATGCCACAATTTTATGGATTTGTTGAGAGCATTTTTGAAGATTTTTTATAACTTTATTCTTCTGTGTCTTCATGATAAATTTTTTTTGATTATTATCATTTTATTATGGACCAATTTTACGATATTACCTGCATTTCATGTGGATCAATTTTTACAGAAGAACAAACAATCACTCGATGTACAGCTTGCCAGGAAGCCCTAGAAATTAGAATAAATATGGAATATCTTCGAAAGAATTTGAATATGTATAATATAAAAAATACGCCTATTTCTGCGATGAAGTATTTAGATTTTTACCCTATTAAAGATAAAAGTCTCATGGTAAGTCTTGGAGAAGGAGCAACACCGCTTATTTCCGCAGAAAGACTCAGTGAAAAATATGGAATCGCACACTGTTTTATTAAAAATGAAGGTGGAAATCCAACAGGAGTATTTAAAGACAGAGGTTCTTTAGTAGAAGTTACAAAAGCAAAAGAGTTAGGAGCAAAAGGAATAGTAGTCGCTTCTACTGGAAATATGGCAGCCAGTGTTTCGGCTTATTGTGCTCGCGCACAAATTCCTTGTTACGTTCTTATCCCAGAAGGAACACCATTAGGAAAACTTTCACAAAGCCTCGTGTATGGAGGAACCGTCATTTCTATTCATGGAGATTACGGAGATTGTGTTCGTCTTTCGGAAGAAATTGCAAAAAAATATGGATTTTTACTGGCTGGTGATTATGCTTTTCGAGCAGAAGGACAAAAATCCATTGCGTATGAAATTATTGAACAACTCTCTTGGAAAGTTCCAGATGTGGTCATTATTCCTATGGGATGCGGAACAAACTTAGCGGGTATTGCAAAGGGATTTTTTGAATGGTATGAACTCGGACTTATTTCCAGTATTCCAAGAATTATTGGAGTTCAGGCCGAAAAATCATCACCCATTGTGGATGGATTTGAGGCAGGGAAAAATACTGCTATTCCGATAGAAAAACCAGGATCTTTATGCTCTGCGGTAAATATTGGATTTCCACTAGATGATAGAAAGGCTATTTCCGCTATTAAAAAATCAAAGGGATCGGTAGAAAAAATTGATGACGAATCCACACTATTGGCGCAAAAAGATATGGCAACTCTGGCATCGGTTTTTACAGAGCCATCTGGTGCTATTCCAGTAGCCGTACTTTCAAAACTTTTAAAAGAGAAAAAAATTCTCCCCACTGATACCGTTGTATGTATTGCAACAGGAATGGGTCTTAAAGATCCGAAATCTGCAACACTTCTTTTTTCTGAAATCCCGTCATTAAATCCAAATATTCAAGAAATTGATGCGTATCTTCAATCTGGAATTTCTGACATTCGATCTGCAAAAGGAAAATCAGAAATTCTTTTTGAAAAGCTTCCTGCTCCTAAAAAAATAAAAGAAATTCTTCAAAAGTCTTTTGCTTTTTCTGCGGAAAAAAATCCAGAACTTTTCGAGTATTTGTATGACGAACTTATTCAATTTTTTGAGAAAAAATCAAATATAAAAAA
>CAIRYL010000043.1 GCA_903882825.1 uncultured Candidatus Peregrinibacteria bacterium
ATTACTCCATTGGTAATCCGCACAAAATTCAAAAGCTCTCCTCTCCAAGATTCTACAGCACTGACGGCTTCTCCATTTTTAACGGTGAGAGGAACCCTCACTTTTTCATTGCCATCTAATTTTTTCAAACATTCTACAATAATTTTGTGAGACTCTTCTAACTCTGCAAAACGACTCAAAAAACGTGCATTTACATCTCCGTCTGTTTGAATAATGACTCGATATTCCAAATCATTATACAGTGCATATGGATGATCTTTTCGTGTATCTCTATCAATCCCAGACGATCTTGCTGGTAATCCTACTGCTCCATACGCTATTGCTGCCGATTTTGTAAGAACTCCTGTTCCTTCTAATCGCTCACAAAGAGTATGAGATTCAAGCCCCATTTTTACCAAACTGATCATTTCAGAAACTGCCTCTTGTACCACTTCTAAAATTTTTTCCTTCTCTTTTTTTGAAAGTACTTTTGTGACACCTCCAGGAATAATAAATCCTCTCCAAAAACGATTTCCAAAAATTTCTTCTGAAAGCCTCATCATTCGTTCTTTTATTCGGAAACCATTTGCAGCCATAACGGTAAATCCTGTCCCCATTCCGGTAATATTTGAAAGATCATGAATATGCATAGTAATCCGCTCCAGTTCACAAATAAGTGTCCGAAGTGCCTTTGCAGAATATGGAATAGCACCATTTCCTATTATTTCAACCGCCTGACAAAATGCTAAAGAATGAGATGCCGACATATCCCCCGATACACGTTCAATAAATGGCATCGCTTCTGTAATAGTTTTTCCTTCTAAAAGTTTTTCCACTCCTTTATGTGTGTAAAAAAGCTTTCCTTCAATGGTAATTACTCGTTCTCCTGCAACATTAAATCGAAAATGACCGGGTTCAATAATTCCAGCATGAATGGGACCAACCGGTATTTCACACACCCCTTCTCCTTCTACATGAGACATAACCGGAATAACCTTCATTTTTTCAGGAACAGTGTTCCATAAAAAATCTTTTCGAAGAGGATGAATATTGGTTGGGAAATTTTCATGTAAAACAAGCGGTTGTAAATACGGATGCCCTTCTGGAAGAATCCCAAACATATCATGAATATATCGTTCATACCAATGAGTAACCATTACTGTTTTTGTAAGGGATTCGTATGAAGGATCTTCTGCCGAAAGCTCTGTAGAAACATGCAACCACTGATGATCTTCATCATGAGAAAAAATTGCATGAAGACCAAACGTATTTTTTTCTTCTCGATCATCCGTCGCGAATAAAAGAGAAAGTGGAAGATCATACGTCTTTACTAACTCCGTAATAATGCGAGAAAAATTCTCTTTTTCAAGAGAAACATACTCTGTACTAGCATTTCCTTTATAGAAAGAGAGAGAAAGAGCTTCTAAAATATGAGAAAGTTTCATGGGAAAGAAATTAAGTTTTGAGCAATAGCATCAAATACTTCTTTTCCAGGATTCGTGAAGAATGCAATGGCAAGGATTGCCCCGAAAAGAAGATGTGCAATAACCACCAAATGTGTAATATGAAATAATTCTGGGGAAGAAGAAACAGGAACACTGTTTGGTTGATCAGATTTTACAAGCATAAAATTGAGTACGTGTCTCAACATTCCAATAAATACCAACACTAATGCGCCAAAAATAAAAATTGTAAGAAATAAATGAATAGATATTCCCGCACTGAGTACCATTACTTCACTTAAAAATAAAAGAGAAGGCGGAACTGCTAACAAAAAGAGAAGTGCCAAAATAAATAAGGCTCCTGTATAAGGAAGAATTTTAAGAACCTCTTGAAGAGATTCAGATTTTGTTGTTTTAAATTTTGCTAAAATATCACCAGCAGAAAAGAATAACGCAGACTTTGTAAGCGCGTGTCCCGCTAAATGTAGTACCGCAGGAATACTTCCAATTGGTCCAAGACCCACTGCAAAAGCAATAAAACCCATGTGCTTAATGCTAGAATAGGCGAGTAACCGTTTATAATTTTTTTGGGTGAGAAATATAAGAGAAGCAAAAATAACAGATAAAAACCCAAATACTAGAAAAAAGTGAGCTGTCCAATCACTTTGTTGAAGAACAATATCAGTAAGCCCTTTTATTTGTAAAATCGCAAAGAATGCTACGTTTAAAAGCACCCCGGAAAGAAGCCCAGAAATAGGAGAAGGAGTTCTACTATGCGCATCTGGAAGCCATGAATGCATAGGGAAAAAACCAACTTTACTCCCAAATCCTACAAAAATAAATACAAATGCCCAACGAAGAATGTCTGGAGAAAGAGTGCTGGCATTAGCTTTTAAAGCGGTAAGAGAAAGGGCATCATCTGGAGAAAGTGCTCCCCCGGAAATAGCCGCATAACTAATCATTAAAATTCCTAAAAGCCCTACACTAATACCGGTACTACATAAAATAATATATTTCCAAGCAGCCTCTAACGCACCTTCTTTTTTATAAAATGCTACTAAAAGAGTGGTTGCAAGAGTTGTTCCCTCAATAGTAACCCATAACATTCCGATATTGTCAGAAAACAATGCGGAAAGCATTGCTAAAATAAAAAGTGGTAAAAGAGCATAGTATAAACGAACCTGATCGAACGAAATAAGATTTTCTTGATATTCATGCTCAATATATCGATACGAAACAAATGTGGCAGAACAATAGATAAAAGCGACTAAAAATGCCAAAAATGCTGAAAACTCATTTAAAAGCCAAAATTTATCCCATAATTGAGCCCCAGAAAAAAGAACAGGGAACGCCAAAAATGCAGTAGAAACGAGGGTAAAAATTCCCGCTACAATACCAAAAATTCTTATAAAATGTTCTTGTTCCTTTTTCCAAGGGAAATAAGGCACAATAGAAAAACCAATTAAAAGAGAAAAAAGGAAAAGAGGTGTCATAAATTATTCAATTAAATCACTCAAATGAGCAGTATCTGATGTTCCATACCATTCTTGTACATTTTTAGTAAGTGTTGCCATTAAAATGGTAACGAGAATGACCACAAAGGAAAGCCCTATTTCTAAAATAAGAGGTGCCGATCCAAGGGTGGCCGTAGAAAAAAGCGTAATTCCATTTTCAAGAATAAGAAACCCAATAATTTGAGACAGAATATCTCTGTGAGAAATCATCATCATAAAGCCCAGAAATCCAATTGCTAACGCTAAATATACATTATATCCATTTTCAAAGGTCC
>CAIRYL010000044.1 GCA_903882825.1 uncultured Candidatus Peregrinibacteria bacterium
ACCGATCCTCAAACTCCGTGCTATTCTCAGCGCAACTTCCTTTGAAACCGCCCCATATCTTGATATAATGTCTTTCGGAACGCCTAAGATTGACTCCTTCGCCGCATTTGAGTACGCTGCTATGCCTATGCGAAAATATTTTGAGCTTCTCACAAATTTTACAGAATTAAAAATAGATGAAATTTTGGCGGGACACCCAAGAGATGCAAAATTAATACTTTCGGAATGTATTACGGCAGATTTTTGTACGCCAGAAGAGGCACAAAATGCGCGAGCAGAATTTTTGGAGATTTTTTCAAAGCGAGATGAAAATGCGATTCCAGAGGATGCTCCGTTAGTAATCATTCCATTTGGGAAATATACGGTTTTAGACTTGGCGATGAAATCTTCTTTTTTCCCTTCACAGTCAGAAGCACGGCGTAAAATTGCGGAAGGTGCCGTAAAAATAAATGGCGAAAAATATGAAAATTTTGCAGAGATTTTAGAAATACATACAGATGAAAAAGTATTTCAAATGGGAAAACGAAAATTTTGTAAAATAAGAGGGGAACAGTAATACCAATACAGAAAACCTTGATAAAAACAAAGAAATATGAGAGAATAACGGGAACGTTTAAAAAAACATACCACGTGAAATTTTATTTTTACGAACGGCGAAACATTAAAAATATAGACTTATCATCTGGTATTACGTGTGCCCAAAACCGCTCTAAAGAGGGGTGGAGTCCTGACCAAATAGCCCGACTTGAGGCAATGAAATTGGCAAGCGCAGAATCCCAACAGGCAAGAAATAATCTTCAGCAAAGGGTAGACCAAAACCCTGAAAACACACCAAGTACTATTGAAGATATTGAAACGGAAAAAATAAAAAAATGGATGCAGGAAGTGAAAGGTATTTCAAAAGAAGATTTTTCTACTGTAGAAACCATAAAAATACAAACCGCATTGTTTCGTTTAGGGGTGTATAAGGGTGAAATAAATGGACTTTGGGGTGAAAAAACAGCAGATGGGAGAGCAAACCAACCATTTATTAATGCGCTAAAAACATTTCAACAAGATCATGGTATTGCAGGTGCAGATGGATATTTATTAACGGTAAATCCAGTAAAAAAGGATGCTACTCTCCAAGCGATTATTGACGAATTGAATAAAATTTCAGCAGCAGAAGAAGAACCAGCTCCAGCACAACCAGTAGCACTAGCACCAGTAGCACAAACAGCAGGAACAGGAACAGGAGAACCAACAGGAACAGGAACAAGAGAACCAACAGGAACACCAGTACCAGCACCAAAACCAGCAGAATCAGCAGATACAAAAGGAGGATTAACACCAGAACCAGCTCCAGCACAACCAGTAGCACCAGCACTAGCACCAAAACCAATACCAGCACTAGTTCCACCAGTACCAGCACCAGAACTAGCACCAAGACCATTACCAACACCAGTAGAACTTTCTACAAATTCTGTATTAGATACTTATAATCCTGACACTTTGCGTACGCTTTTAAATTCTCCTAATACTGGAGATATTGCTAAAAAACAAGAACTTGCAAAAAATTTGGGGTATCCATCTTTGCAAGAAATTCAAGGGAAATATGGGAGTAAAGATCCAAAAGAGTGGGGAGAAGATAGAGGAGGGGTTATAAAGCATTTTGAGAGGATGGATAAAGGCGTACTCACCTTAGATATTTGTTCTTGTCATCAAAAGAATTTAGATATTAATAATATCTTTAAAACTTTGGATTTTATTGAGCAAAATAAATTTCCTGCTATTTTGTTTATATCAGGAGATGCCCTGAAGATTTCAGGAATAATACCAAGAATACAGGCTTTAGTAGATAATGGGAATGTTCAATTTGGTATACATGGATGGGAACATAAAGCATTTTCCGTGAAGTCGGGGAGACCAAAGCCGTATGATATTGTAGACACGACACAAAATATACCAGAACTGTATTGGGAAATTGTAAATAATGCCATTCTTTTACAACGTATTACCGGTAAAAAGCCCGTGTATTCACGGTCTCCTTCTTTATATATTGATGATATTTCGGCACAAATTTGTAGAGAACTGGGCTTGCCAGCAGTGGGAATGAAAGGGGATGAGTATAATGATGTGTATCACCCAAAAAGTAACACTTGGACACTTCCAATAATTCAACCAAATGACGGTGGCGATGTATATCTTGGTCATGCGAGAGATCCGGAGATTCCTAAATTATTATCCAAACAAGGTCATTTTGGAGTTCCTTCAACTCCGTCTTCATAAAATAAAAAAGTATACATATTTTTTCTCTCATTTTACCATTTTATCCCGTTGTTGTTTCTTCTGGTGCTTTTCTTGGTTTTACGGCAAGTAGAGGTGTACCTTTTATTGCTGCAAAATCTTCTAAAGAAACGGCTTTTTTAAACGCCCATCCCTGAAAAGTAAGGTTCGGGTACGGTCTTGTGTCACCTTCTTTTCGAGGATTCTCTTTTTTCCATTGTTCAAAAGCGTTTAGATATGCATGTACTTCCGCTTCGTCTTCTACTGCTTCTGCGCAAATATTAAAACCATTTTCGTCCGCGAGTGAAAAATATTTTTTTAAAGTATCAGGCTCGTTTTTGTATTTTTTATCTATTTTTAAACTAACAAGAGTTTCAGGATTCGCTGTTTGAACTTCTTTCAGCATCTGAATATGATCTCCTTGTTTGTCGGTTGTTTTATAATCGTCAATTGCAAAATTACAGCCTATTTTTGCCAATGCATTTAAATTAGTTTGGATTGATTCTTTCTTTTCTTCAGTAATATGAAGATGTTCCACAATTTCAATTTTTAAATTTTTTGGTTTAACATCTTGATCTTTACACTCCTTTACAATATTTTGTGCAAATGTTGAGTCTTCTAAATCATATTGGGTAGTATTTAATGCAACCGGTATATTGGGATTGGCTTTGGCGAATGCAATAATTTTTTGTAATAAAAATTTTTGAAACTCCGCATTTTTTTTCAGTGATTCTATAATTTTTAACACTACTTCTGGTGATTTTTTACCAACATTTTGTACACCATCTCCTTCTTCTCCTTCCAAAATAAATCGGAGTAATGCTTCCACACTTACTATTTCCCCAATTATATCTCCATTGTCATCTACTGTTACCTCACATTGAGGCTGATACTCTATTTCAAATCCTTTCCATCCTTTCTCTATAGCCTCTCGTATTTGGTGTGGAAATACAATTAGGCTCATAATGGCTTCTGCAAAAGTTTTTTGTTTTGGATCGGTATTCATGCTTATAGGGAGGTGTTCAAAAGTTTTTTCTAAAATGGCATCTAACTGTTGAGCCCCACAACCTCCAGCACAAACCTCGCAACTCGGAGTATTGGTACACAAATCCTCAGGGAGTTCAAATATTCCCGCGCTTATATCTTCTAAATTTATTTCGCTTCCAGCTATTTCTTGAAGCTTTGCATGAATAGTATTAATAATTGTACGGATATGAGGATTTTGAGTTTCTGCGTTACTGTCTTCTGATTCTTGTATCACAAATATAACCGTATTTTTATGCGTAAAAATATTAATTGAACTGTCACTAAATACAGCCTCTAATGAGCTTCTAACATTGGTCTTAATAGCCTTCACAGCGTTAGGTTCCATCTCAATAGCCTCAGGCTTCTGCACCTTAATGGCGACCGCTATTCCCTTCTGGCCTTTTAATAAAGCTAACGGGTCAGTTGAAAGTGTTGTCGTGTTCAAGTTTTTAAAAAAAATTATATTTTTTCTATTTCCGCAATACATTCTATGTGTGGTGTATGCGGGAACATATCTACTGGTTTAATTTTTTTCGTTTTCCAACCATTTTCCTGCAAAAATGCCATATCTCGCGCTAAAGTAGGCGGATTACACGAAATATATATTATTTTTGACGTTTGTATATTTTTAGCAATATATTCTAACGCTTTTGGGTGCAATCCTGTGCGAGGTGGATCAATAATAACCATATCGAGTTCTGGAATTTGTGAATTTGCAAACAGTTCTGGGAGTATGGTTTCTACTTTTCCCACAAAAAATTCTGCATGTTGAATTCCATTTCTTTCGGCGTTTTTTTTTGCCATGGATACTGCATCTTCTCCCATTTCTATTCCTATTATTTTTTTTGCTTTTCTCGAAAGAAAAATTCCAATGGAACCAGTTCCACAAAATAAATCGAGTATTGTTTCTCCTCCTTTTAAATCTGCCATTTCTTGAATGCTTTTATACAAAATTTCGGCTCCGGTAGTATTGGTTTGAAAAAATGAAAATGGTGAAATTTCAAATTCTATTCCATCTAAAGTTTCGGTAATGGTGTCTTTTCCCCATAAAATATTTGTTTTTGGATCCACAATCGCATCACTTCTGCCGGTATGTACGGTTTGCAATATTCCAGAAATACAAAATCCACTGTGCTGAAGAACGCTCAGAATCGGTTTCCAAAAGTTTTTTGGTTTTTCGGAAAATACCACAAAATTCATCATTATTTCACCAGTTTTTTTTGATTCCCGAAAAATAACACCACGCCAAAATCCTGTAAAAATTTTAGGATTCCACGGTGCTTCGCCTGAATTTTTCATGAGTTCTTCTGCGATGCTTCTGAGAGTGTTTACCGCCTCAGAGGCAATGAGTGCGTCTGAAACACGGTGTACGGTTGCCCAATTTCCTTCTGGATGAAATCCTAAAGCAAATCCTTCATCATGAAAAATACGCTCTCCGGTGGGAGTATCTTCTCTCCACATTTTTTCATATCCGCACGAAAATTCCATTTTATTGCGGTATCGAAATATTTCTGGAGAAGCAAGAATCGGCAATATTTCTGTTTCTGGAAATTTTCTAAAAATTTCTTCTACTTGTCCTAATTTTATTTGTAATTGGGCTGTATATGATAATGGTTGATATTTACATCCAGGACAGGGTTCGTATGCACTGGTTTCTTCTAGAGGCGATGGGGAAAATATACCTATTATTTTCCCTTCCGCATAATTTTTTTTAAGTTTGGTAATACGGAATCGTATTTTTTGTCCTGGGAATCCTCCTGGTATAAAAACTACAAATTCGTCAGGGCATTCTTCACTTTTCCATTTTAACATTCCCAGTCCTCCAAAAACTATTTTTTCAATTACCCCAATATAATCAATATTTTTCTGTAGTGGAAAAGCCATTAGAAAGGGTAAAAGTGAGAAATTTTTTTAATCTTTAAAACATACTCACTTTTTAACAAGTGAACATTCATAATAACTTTAGAAATTTAAAAGAATCGCAATACGTCTTATTCTACAATAACTTTTACAAAAGTATCTTTATATACGCGTCCATTAAACTTTATCTGCTTTTTTTGATAAAACTCTACTCTTCCAGGAGAGGTTGCAAAAAGTGTAAAATCTACTCCAGTTTGAACGTTTTCTCCTGCAAAATATTTATTTCCACGTTGTCTTAAAATAATGTTTCCAGCGTTTACCGCTTGCCCACCGTATTTTTTAACGCCGAGTCGTTTCGCATTGGAATCTCTTCCGTTAGAGGTTGAACCACCTGCCTTTTTATGAGCCATATATTCTGAAAAATAGCCAAAAAATTCTACTCAAAAAAGCTCATCACTGTCAAGTTTTGTTATATGTACGTATTTATTTTTTTTTGTAAAATCATATTTTAAAATATTTTGTAATATTTATATTTGAGGAAGTGGAAAGTGTACATTTTCTGTACTGGTACATAATACTTCTTTTGGAATATCTTTAAAATGAGAAAGAAATGTTTCCATAAGATATTCTGGCACACTGGCACCAGAAGTAACTCCTAAAACTTTTATATTTTGAGGAATTTTTCCCTCTATTTTTTCAGGAAATTCTAATAATTGTGCTGGGGTCCCGCATTTTTTGGCGGTATCTACCAGTCTTTGAGAATTTGAACTTGTAGAAGATCCAATAACGACTATAAAATCACATTTTTTGGAAAGTTCTTTTACGGCATTTTGTCGATTTTGTGTGGCGTAACAAATATCAGACCCTTTGGGGGTTTTGAGATATGGAAATTTTTCTTGTAATACTGCAATAATTTTCTCCGTTTCATCTTGTGAAAGTGTTGTTTGCGTAAGGCACGCTAACAGAGGATTTTCTACTGGAATTTTTAAATTTTTTGCATCTTGTACATTTTCTAAAATAGTCATTTTTGCAACTCCACTTGTTCCTTCTACTTCTGGATGTCCTTTGTGTCCTATAAACAGTATTGTATAGCCTTCTTTCGCGTATTTTTTTGCTTCTTCATGGACTTTCGTTACCAGAGGGCAAGTGGCGTCAATAATAATAAATTTTTTTTCTTCTACTTTTTTTCTAAAAAGAGGGGAGACACCATGGGCAGAAAAAATAAAGACGCTTTCTTCGGGAATATCTTTTATTGGGGCATTAAAAATAACGCCTTTTTTTTGAAATTCTGCTACTACATGCGCATTATGAACAATTTCATGGTTTACATAAATAGGAGATCCATATTTTTGGAGAGCTGTTTCAACTATTACAATAGCACGATGTACTCCCGCACAGGGACCCCGGGGTGTTGCCAAAATAATTTTTTGAAGCATTTTTTATAAAATAATCGATGCTCTTACGGCAATTGCTATTTTTTCAGCGACGCCTTTTTCCAGAGGAGAAGGAAGAATCCGTTCTTCGGTAGGATTTTCTATAATTTGGGCGAGCGCTTTCGCTGCAGAAAGTTTCATATCTTGCGTTATTTCTTTGGCGCGTACCGCTAATACTCCTTTAAAAATTCCAGGAAATACCAATACATTATTTACTTGATTGGGAAAATCACTTCTTCCCGTGGCAACAATTTTGGCACCTCCTTTTTTTGCTTCCTCTGGTAAAATTTCAGGATTTGGATTTGCCATAGCAAAAACAATGGCATCTTTTTCCATGGTAGAAATATCTGTTGCTGTTAAAAGATTTGGCTGAGATACGCCAATAAAAATATCAGCTCCCACAATGGCATCTGCGAGTGTTCCCGACTTTGACTGAATTGCAGATCGTTCTACAACCGATTGCTTGGCACTGTTTAAATCCGTTCTTTCTGGCGAAAGAATACCTTTTGAATCACAGAGAAGAAGATTTTTTGCACCTGCACAAAAAAGAAGTTCTGCAATAGCAATTCCTGCGGCTCCTGCTCCAGAAATAACAATTTTTACCGTTTGTATATTTTTGTGAACCACTTTTAAAGCGTTGTATATTCCTGCGAGTACCACAATGGCTGTTCCATGTTGGTCATCATGAAAAACAGGTATTTGAAGTCGTTCTTTTAATTTTTTTTCTATTTCAAAACATCGAGGTGCCGAAATATCTTCGAGGTTAATTCCTCCAAAACTGGGTTCTAACAGCATAATAGTTTCTACAATTTTTTCTACATCTTGTGTCGCTAAACATATTGGTACCGCATCTATATCTCCAAAGGCTTTAAATAACGCACATTTTCCCTCCATAACGGGCATGGCTGCCTCTGGTCCAATATTTCCAAGCCCCAAAACGGCGCTTCCATCGGTTATTACCGCAACGGTATTCCCACGCCATGTAAGATCAAAACTTCTCTCGTGATCTTTGGCAATTACTCTGCACGGTTCTGCTACGCCAGGAGTATAGGCGATAGCAAGGTCGTCTTTGGTTTCGAGTGGCATTTTTACATTTATTGCAAGTTTTCCATGACGTAATGCGTGTTCTTCGAGTGAGCGTTGAAAGTAGTCCATAAGGAGGATAAAAAAAGAATGAAATAAAAAGTGTCGATTGAGAAAAGGATCATTTTTATCAGGAGAGTATTTCTCTGGAAATAGAAAATTATTATTGAGTTATTTTTTCTTGGCAAAACTTCTCGTAATTGAGCTCATAATTGACTTTTCCTGGCATATACGTTGTAGAAGAAAAACAAAGTAACAGTGCATCGTGACTAAATGAATCAAATTCATGCCAGACTGTTTTCCCTACGAATATGGCTTTTTTATCGCTATCAAGCCAAATTTCCTGTTTTCCATTTCCGTCATTATCTATGAGTGCTCGGCATTTTCCTGCAATACACACAAATACTTCTTGTTCTATATGATGACAATGCGCTCCGCGAATAATTCCAGAGGGTGTATTTTTTAAAAAATACACTCGTTTTAGGGGATGTATTGGGAAATTTTCATCTAATTCTATGGGGAACAGTGATCCTCTTTCATCAATATATTCTTTTAAAAAGAAGATAAAAAAATTATCTTTTTTCTTCATAACCATATTAAAAGTAAAAACATCATAACAATTGCAAAAAAAGTATTCAAGATACTTCTCTGTTAAATTTATACAATATCGTGTTATTCTGGGTATTTTTTAAAATATATTATAGGACATTTTTATGGATTCACCATTTAAAAATTTTGAGTTTTATAGGCTTTCCGACATAAAAGAGAATTATTTTCTTTAGAGAATAATTTTTTATATTTTTTAAAATACGATATGATTTTTTGGTGATTTTTTAGAAAAAACTTTATTTCCATTATAAATAGCCAACAAATGAAAAGCACATCTCTTCCTAGAAACGAATTGCTACAAGACCTAGAAGAAAAGTTAGGTAAAAATGTTTGTAAAAAAATAGTTGGATTAGAGTCTTTAAATCTTCCAAACAGAATAATAGTGGATACTAAAATTGCGCTTCTGACTCTTTTAGGGGAATTCGAGAATGACATACATTGTTTTCAATTTTCAAACGGTAAAGAAGCAAAAAGGGACACGCTAAGAATAATTTTTAATGGCTCAATATCTTCGCATACGATTTATATTCCCATTTCATACACAAATAGTAAGTTGAATGATTTTTATGAAGAGATTACGACATTGGTAAGGGGAAAAATTGGACTTCCTCCTTCTCCAAAAAAGAAAAAAAATATTAGAAATAGGAAATTGGAACAAAAAGCACAAGATGAGTTAGTGGAAAAAAGAATAAAATATAAACAATTAGAATATGAATTACATGTTTCTGTTCCTAAAATAATAAAAGGATTAGGGCTTTTTCATTTTGAAGAAAAGATAAATTTGGATATGAGTATTGCGCTTCTAACTCTTTTTAAAAAAAAGAATGGTGTTATACAGTATTTTCAATTTTTTTCAGGGGGAATAAAGACATATGATTTTGTGAAAATAGTTTTTGTTGATTCAACAAGAAA
>CAIRYL010000045.1 GCA_903882825.1 uncultured Candidatus Peregrinibacteria bacterium
CAAATGGAGAAGCAATATCTTCTACAAACACTTGATAATCTTTGTCGGGAGTTTGTTCGGAAGTAATAACCATGAGGACATTTGGTCGATACATATCCACTTCTTTTACCTCTAAATGATGTGATCCACTTTTATCATAGATTTTAATATTTTCAGGATTGAGGACAGAAGTATACGATAAGTCTTCATTAAAACTAATATTTATAGCCGTATTAGAAGTAGATTCCGCTCTGGTAATTCGTAGTGATTTTATTTTTTTATCATCAATTTTTTCATATCCGGTAAAGGAAACCACATTGTCTGCTACTTTCTTTTGTCGAAGTTGTAGGTCTTTTGCATCCACAATAACCGAATATTTTTCTTGAGCAGTTTGAGTATTAGTATACAGAGTCACTACTCGTCCATCAACACTCACTTCTATATCTTTCACATAGAGTGGGGTTCCACTATCTGCTGTTTTTACTACTTCAAAATGTTCTCGTTTCACTACTTTCCTATCTATAGGCGAAGAAAAAATAACCTGTACTTCTCCCGAACCAATAGCAATCGCCGATTTTGGATATGGGCGTTCACGGAGATTTGAAAGATTTGCATCTGAAATATAGAGTTCTAAATATCCTTCTGCTGTTTTTTGTGTGCTATCAATCGCGTTTACGGGAAGTCGGAAGGCTCCACCAACACTTTCTACTCCAGGCGGAACCACGAGGTCGGAAATATAAAACCATTGTCCTTTCCCTTCTTTTAAAATAGGAACCATACAGAGCAGTGTTCGAGTGGAAACGCATTGTTCTTTCCCATTTTTATCGAGTGATGAAGTCCCATCTGGAAGTTTTTCAGAGGTGTATACTGCTTGATTCCCCAGGTTAATAACTACCCGAGAAAGGTTATCATCTTCATCCTCTACAAATACATACGCTGAAAATTTTGTTTTTCCATCTGCTACTACATTGGCAGGAGTGGTGTATCCTTTTTCACTCACTACTACCGGTATTTCTCCTCTTTGTGGTTTTAAAACCACTCCCACATTCATATTTTCCATATCGTAATTTCCAGCTTTATCAGTGGCGGTTACTTCAATTTTTTTAGTCCCTTTAAATGTTCCTACTGGTACTTTTAATTCTGGAGATGAAAACCACTGACTTCTTCCTTCTTCTAGACCAGGCAGAAGAGCTACTGGTTCAATTCCGAGTTCTACTAAATTGGCACTGACTGTTTTTATATCTGTTGGACCGCCTGGATCATTTACTTTTACATGAAGGCGAAACGTAGTTTTTCCATCTGCGAGAAGATAATTGTCAGGAGAAACATAAAAATTCGTTTTATCAATATTGGGACCAGTAGTAGAAGTTTTCCCAACTCGTACGGTAATAGTGGATCGTTTTTCTTCTCCATCTTTATCAATAACGGTGAGGGGAAGTTGATATGCTCCATCTGGAACACGAGCGGGGATGACATATCCTTCTTTTATACTTTGAAAAAATCGTGTTTTCCCAATTTCTTCGGTTCCCTGTGGTTCTAAAAATACTGTTCCATGCCCAATTTGTGCCAGTTCCAGAGCAACGCTAGAAATATTACTCGCTCCGTCTTCGTCTGATACTTCTACAAAAAATCGAACAGGATTTTCACTATCATTGGTCACCACTTCTACCGGATCAGCAAAAGAATTTTTAATGTCTGGCGCTATTCCGCCTTTTAAATCTCGAGAAACAATAAGACTTACTTTTCCTGTTTTTCGTACTCCGCTTTTATTTTCGGCGGTAACGGTAAGCTCGTATGGATCAATCTTTGTATCAATAGTGGTAGGAACAGTTACTTCTAACGAAAACCATTGTTGAAGATTTACAATTGGTCCGGGTATCATTTTTGCACCGGCAATTCCGTCTATTGGGCGTAAGTCTACGGTTACTTTTTCAATATCTGAAACACCGAGTGGATCTTTTACTCGTGCCCAAAGCGTTGTTTTTGTAGTCCCATCATTCGGAATTTTTCGAGGGGATGCATAACTTTCTTCGGAAAGCACTGTAATAAATTCTTCTTTTGGATCTACAACTATTTTATCTACAAAACTGTACCTATTTCCTGCCTCATCAAAATATAAAAGATCCAGTGATCCTGTTTTCATATCTATAGGCACACGTGCCGTAATAGTGCTTTTATCTGTAGAAACACTCACCATAGAAATATCTGTTCCGCCCAGTGTTATTTTTCCTTTTTCAGAAAAATTTTCTCCAATAATTTTTATTTCTACAGGAGTATCTTGAAGATGAAAAGCATCTGGTGTTACCCGAATAATACGAGGAACAACGGTTGAAAATCCGTTAAAAACCATAATATTTTTTCCTCCAAGACTTGATCCATTTGCTGTTTTCCAAAGATCTGGAGAAACTAACAGAGAATAGGAAGTACCTCCTGTTTGTTTTTCTGTGGTAAGGCGAACAGCATTCCCTTCTGCTTTTACGGAAATTATTTTTAAGGGAGTATGTGTTCCATTTACCGCTCCAATTGAAAAACTTAATGCCCGTACCGAATCGGCTGAAGGGGCTTTTGTAAAGGTTACTAAAATTTCTGTATCAGAAATAATTTTTATCGTGTCTATCCCAAAATCTGGATCAAAAATTTGAGTACTCGATCCCATAAAAATATTTTTTAAAGGGAGTGGAGAAGTAACATTTGGTCGAGCAGTCGTGGGTCCACTGGCAATACTATTTGGGGCAATCGTAAGCGTATATGTTTTATTTTTTAGGGTAATAATAGGGGAAAGGGTGATGCTTTTAAAATCTGCAGAAATTTCTGTTTTTGTGGTTGAATTTACTAAATTAAAAGGAGAAAGGTTCGTTCCTCCAGAAAACTCTGAAATTGAAAAAATACTAGGAGTAATAAATGTTCCTTTTATTGGTTCTGAAAAATTTACCACCACCACGCCTTCTTGTGTGGTGATAGACGAAACTTTTGGTCCAGCATTTTGTAAACTTGAAAATGGTGGAACAATAAAAAACCGTGAAATAAGAGGGTCTCCTTTCGTACTTTGAAGAGATGCCGTGGGAGTTGCAGGATTTTTAATTTCTACCACTGAAGATTGTGTAATGGCTTCGTATGAATCGTTTGATGTGCCTGGAATTTCTCCGGTTTCAAGAGTAATACTTTTGCCATCTGTACTGAGTACTGGAAGTTTGCTGAAGGTAAGAATATTTTCTCCAGGAATGGCAATATCTCTTGGAACATTTGATCCCCAACTATAAAAATGAGCAGTTTCTAAAGATTCTGGTTTTACAGAATCGCTAAAGGTAAGTTTCAGAGATCCGGCATACGTTCCATTCGCATTTAATAACGGTTCCACTTTTGTAATCGTAAAACTTCCTTGAGTAGGGCTTGTACTTGGGCGAAAAAATGGAAGAGATTGTTCTCCGGAAAGATTTCCTTGTGCATTTCCCACAATCCCATCTTTGAGAGTTATCCAGTATTGCTCTCCGGCGGGAATATCAGATCCAAGAGAAATAATTACTTTTCGTCCATCTATTCTGGCAGTTTTTAAAACAGTAGCAAGATTTCCTGAAACGGTAAAACTGCTAGCGGGTGCAGTAACAATTTCATCACTAAAGGTGAGTGTTATTTCATTACTTTTGGAAAGAACCAGGTCTATTACTTGGAGTGATCCATTTGCGCTGACTGTAATTTTCCCACTCCTGGGATTGGTGGGAATTGTTGAAAGATTATTTTTAATAAGTTCTACATCTTTCAATCCTATTTCAAAGCTTTCTCCAATAACGGCGGTTTGAGCTATTCCTACCTCTAACGCCAAAATATCATCTCCTTTTTTTATAGAAATTCCCGTTCCGCCACTTACGGCAATAATGGTCATTTCTCCACGTTTTCCTAAATTTTTATCTACAAAAAATCCTTTTCCTTCTAAAATAGTTTGAGCAAGAGAAAAGTTTTTCATATTTATTTTTTCTGGATTGTAGGTAATTGTTGCCGAAAAACCAACAATTTCTTCCATATTTGCATGCGAACGGATGACAATTTTTCCTACTTGTCCTGGAAGTGCCGTGTAATCGTTTGGAATAAAAATATTTATTGCATCTGAAAGCCCACAATCTAAACTTAAACATTGCATGGTGTCTCCATTTTCTTCAGTGCCTCCTCCAAAAATATTTGCCTGTAAATTTTGGAATATTCCGGATGGTAAAAAAAAGTATCCGCCTGCTCCCAAAGTAAGTCCCAGGAGAGTAATAAAACTATATTTTTGCAAGATATTCATAAAAAAAAAGAAAGGACGAGTGGTGTTTATTTTTGAGAGAGTTTTTTAAAAACTATTTTTGTTATTTTTAGTAGGAAAAATAAAATATTACGGATACAAAATACAACTCAGTTCTACATCTAATCGGCACATTCGCCCTTCCTGACAAGACTCGTAAGGATATGCAGTCAGAAAGGCATTTATATTATTTATTTTTCGTGTACCGCTTGAATCTTCATAAAAACTTGTATTTATACAATAGAGTGTTTTCATGTGGTCGCCGGCACACGTTTTTCTGGGATTAACAGTAGAAAGTGTATTATACATATTTTTTGAGTTTCCATGTGGGACAATGATGGTGTTATTTCCAAGCATAAATGAACAGTCTTCAGGTTTTGCAACGGTACAACTCGAAAATTGATAAGACGCATCACCCAGAAGTTTTCCATTATCACAGGTTCTTTCCAGAGGGGATTCACATGTTTGACCAAAAATCACATACTCTTTTTTATAAAACATCTTTTTTACACCATGAGGAATAATTGCTTGAGTAATGGGGTCTTTACAAGAAAGTAATTCACCTTCTTTACATTCTTCAAAAGGGAATAGTGGACCCTTAAAATCAGGGACGAGTGTTATTTCTCCATTTTGGCATGTTGCCGAAACAGCAGTATCTTTACAGGTTTTTCCATACGGTACATTTTTTTCAGTGCTAAAAAGCATGGTGGTATTATGAGAAATAATTTTCCCATTAAATTCACAACTATTTTGGCTTACACCTGTTTTATTGATACATCGAAAAAGTTCTACAATATCTAAAAGATCAACTTTTCCGCTACTGTTCATGTCGGCTCGTGATAATTGTCCACTGTCTGGAATAATTGATTCATTTGAAAATTTCATTGCTAAGATAATATCAATAATGTTTTTTCGACCATCGGCATTTACGTCACACATTTCTCCTCCTCCTAAATATGAGTAGAAAAATTTTTGAGAAGTAATTTTCCCTTTTTGATACAGGTTTACTACAAAGGTATATGGTCCTTTGGGCATGTCTTTTTCCGAATATACGGGAATATACACGGGAATATCCAGCAGAACGGTTTGCGCACCAGAAGATTCTGATAACTTTGTTTTTACAGGATCTTCGGTATTCACCTCTCGAAGAACAAATTTTTGAAGAGATGGTGGAAAAGAAAGAATTTTCTTTTTTACAGGTGGTTCGGCGATGGTTCCCTTTATCATTATTACTTCTACATTTTGAAGGGCACCGAGAGTTCCTTCACTTGAAATTCTCATTTTTAAAGTTTCGATGGTATCTTTTGCGAATCCTTTATTTCCAATGCTGTCTAGGTAATCAATATTTACTACATACGGTTCTATAATTAAAGATGCAGGATCTGAGACATACGTCATGGTTTCAAAACTTAATTTTCCAGGTCCTACACTGGCTTTTTGTTCTTTATATTTTGCTCTAAAAATATACGTTCCTTCTTTTGTGGGTGTAAAAATTCCTGCAGAAATTCCTTCTGATAGAAATGTTTTCCCTCCATCTAATGAGTATTCCCATTCCATTTTTTGTTCTTCATTACTTAAAATTTCGCCACTTTCTAAATATCTTTTTGCAAAAAGTTGTATTTTTTCTTGGGTATAAAAAGTGTTTTTAATGGGTTTAAAAATTTCTATTTTTTGGGTGGAAGCAGGAATCACTTCAAAGGTGTACGATGCGGATTCATTGAGAATGGTATCTTTTACGTTTACAACAGCGGTTCCTAATTCTTTTTTACTCACAAAAAGAACATCTCCGAGACAAGGGACATCTTTCGTACATAAATATCCTTCAGTGGTATTTGGGTAGGTTATGCCATCTTCTTTGTCATATAATCCTCCTAATGGGGTTTCATAAGGTGTCCATAAATATTTCCCAGAACCTGAAAGGTGGAGAGAAATAATATTTTCAGGAACTGCATTTGGAACGGATACCGTATCTGTTTCAGCCCCAAGCGTTACTTCGTTTTCTAATCCGTATGTTCTAATAAATCCTTTTGTTCCGGTGGTAGAAACGGGGATGATCCAATCTTTTACAATTCCATTAATGTATACTCCAAAATGTTTTTCTGCAGTAAAAGAATTCAGCGTACTACTACTTTTTCCTTTATATTCTGCTTTTATTTTTGCAGTTCCACGATTCACAACAGTGAGCACATTTTTATCAAATGTTCCGAGTGTATTTCCATCAAAAGAAAAAAGAACTTCTTCTCCAGGTATTTCAATACGTTCTGCAAGATTTTGGTAATGTCCATATACTTTAAATGTACATTTATCTCCTACAAATATTTTATCGGTGCATAATGTTTCTATTGAAATAGAGTTTAATACAGCTCCATATACGCGAGTAATGGTATTAGAGGTGAGGGTTTGGTATCTGGCTGTAAAAACAACATTTCCGCTTTTCCCTCCCGTATTTCCAAGAGTAAAAGTATTTCCATTAAATACTCCTAAATTTTCAGGCGTGGTGGTAAATACCACTCCATCATACGAGGGAACGGGTGAAATTTTCCCATCAGAAAAAACTTGGCTGAGTTCTAAGCTACAAGTAGCGCCTATTCCGAGTTCAAAGGGGCACGCATTGGTGGCACTTCGAAGAACAATATTTTTAAGAGGATTTGCAGAAGGAACCGCAGTAGGAGTTGCTGTAGGAGTAGGAGTGGGTGTTGGCGTAGGAGTTGGTGTAGGAGTAGGAGTTGGTGTAGGTGTGGGTGTTCGAGTAGGAGTTGCCGTAGGTGTAGGAGTCGAAGTTGCTGTAGGAGTGGGTGTTGGTGTAGGGCAAACTCCAATACCGAGACAAGAAACATCTGCTTTCCAAAGAGATGCGTATGACGCAAAAATCCCCACTATCATCCCTAAAAAAAGGAGTGAAAAAATGGCAAAAAGTGCCTTTTTCTGCAGAATTTTTAGGTTCATGTGCTTTACGAATAGTAAAAAATGGGGTGAAAAATTCATGCTATTTTATCAAAGAAATGAGGAAAAAGCAATGGACTTTTCATAAGAGAACGGTAGAATTATTTGGTAATTTTTCATGTGTTCTGTGGCTATTATAAAAACAAATGCTCCTTTTCAATTACAGGCACATTTTGAACCAACAGGGGATCAGCCAAAAGCAATTGAAAAATTGGTACAAGGTATTCAAGAAGGGAAACGTCATCAAGCGCTTTTAGGGGCAACCGGAACCGGAAAAACATTTACCATGGCAAATGTTATTCAGCAAATTCAAAAGCCGACGCTTATTTTGGCTCATAATAAAACTCTTGCAGCGCAACTGTGTAATGAATTTCAGGAATTTTTTCCGGAAAATGCGGTTTCGTATTTCGTATCATATTATGATTACTATCAGCCAGAGGCATATATGCCACGAACGGATACATACATTGAAAAAGAAGCAACTATCAATGAAGAAATTGATCGGTATCGGCATAGTGCTACGCTCAATCTTCTGACTCGAAATGATGTTATTATAGTGGCGTCGGTTTCTTGTATTTACGGACTTGGGCGTGTGGAAGATTATGAAGCTATGGCAATTTCGTTGAAACGGGGAGATATTATAAAAAGAGATGCACTGCTTCGAAAATTAACGGAAATACAGTATGTTCGTTGTTCTCAAGATTTTAAACCAGGAATGTTCCACGTGATGGGGGATACGGTAGAAGTTTTTCCACCTTCATCTGAGCGGGCATACCGATTAGAATTTTTTGGAGATGATGTGGAAGAAATACGAGAAATTGATCCTTTTACCGGTGAAGTGTTTGAGTCGATGGAAGAGGTGTATTTTTTTCCGTCAAAACATTCGGTTACTACTCCAGAACGACTAGAAATAGCCATTACAGAAATAGAAAAGGAATTAGAAATACGCATACACGAACTACAACAAGAGGGACGTATTGTAGAAGCCGAAAGAATTAAAACGCGTACCGAGTATGATATTGAGATGCTTCGAGAAACGGGATATTGTAATGGAATTGAAAATTATACGCGGTATCTTTCGGGGCTTCCGGCGGGTATGCCTCCAGCAACACTTATTGATTATTTCCCGAAAGATTTTCTTTTACTGGTGGATGAATCACATATTACCATTCCTCAAATTGGAGGAATGCATAACGGAAATTATTCCCGAAAAAGAACATTGGTGGAACATGGATTTCGTCTTCCTTCTTCTCATGATAATCGTCCTTTAAAATTTGATGAATTTGAAGCGATGATTTCGCAAGCAATTTATGTTTCGGCGACTCCTGGCGGATATGAAAAAATTCATTGTACTCAAAATGATTTTGCCGAACAAATTATTCGTCCTACCGGACTTTTGGATCCTATTACTTCTGTACGACCGTCTCGAATAGAATTTTGGAATGAATCGGTGCATACCATTGCTCAAAAAGATGCATTTCATCAAATTGATGACCTGACTATTGAAATTGAAAACCGCATTAAAAGAAACGAACGAGTATTAGTAACGACGGTTACTAAAAAAATGGCAGAAAAATTAGCTGGATATTTTTCAGAAATTGGCATTAAAACAAAATATCTTCATTCCGAAATTGAAACTTTTGAAAGAATTGAAACACTTCGTCTGCTTCGAGAAGGAGTTATTGACGTAATTGTGGGAATTAATCTTCTGCGTGAAGGTTTGGATCTTCCGGAAGTATCATTGGTTGCTATTTTAGATGCAGATAAAAAAGGATTTCTTCGTTCTCGAGATGCGCTTATTCAGGTAATGGGTCGTGCTGCCAGAAACTCGGGAGGGATGGTGATTTTATACGCCGATGTTATGACCGATTCGATGGAAGAAGCGATAGGGGAAACGCATAGAAGAAGAAATATTCAAGAAGCGTATAATACCAAACACGGAATTACACCTACCACTATTATTAAAAAAATTAGCGATATTTCTTCTACCAGAATGACCGCTACCTATGATGTAAAAAAAGTGAAGAAGGACGCTATTCCAGAACTTATTCGTGAATTAGAGCAAAAATTGCAAATAGCAGTAGAAAATTTAGAATTTGAAAAAGCCGCAGATATACGAGACGAATTGGAAATGTTAAGGCGGGAACGAGAAGACAAGAAAAAAGCGTAAATATTGAGGATAAAGGGCGATTGTTATTGTTATACATTTGTGCTGGAGCAACTCAGGAGAGTTGTTCTTTTTGTTTTCTTATTTCCGTACACCAAACAAGCATCTAGGGATTGTTTAAAAAACTTCTATTTTGGAAAGGGAAGAGATGGCGGTTACTCTGATAATTGAAAGGATTGTACAAAGTCATCAGCTGTTTTTATATTTTTCTGATTTTCTGGATCTTTTAATATATTTTCTAAAAAAGCGATTTGAGAAAGTCTTGTAGCCTTTTTTTCATAGCTATCGCCCTCTGTAAATTGATCTTCTCTACTCACCATATTTTTATCTTCGTCAACACAAGTGAAAAAATAAAAATCTTTCCCTTCTATTTTCTTTATGTAAATTTTGTTCCATCCCTGTGACATACCAGCTCCAGTTCCTCTATAAAAAAGACCACAAACACCCCCAAATTCATATTGCGTGAGATAATCTTTTCCATTCGTTTCACATTTTGCCCATTTGCCTTTTAAGAGTGGTCCATCACATGTATATGTGACTTTCCTTCCCACACTTTCTAGATTTTTCAGAAAAATATTGGTTGTTTGCATTTCTAAAATTCCGAAATTTTTTGAAGCTAAAACATAACCGGAAAAATCCCTACTGTGAGAAAATTTTTCTGAAAGGATGTATGAAAAATCCTTTTGTTTTTCATAAAGAGGGTTGTCAGAAATATAGATTCTTTGGGAATCTCCAATATATGAAAATTCTTGACCTTCATAAGATACTTTTTGTTTTTTAATATCTGAAGATGTTATTTCTGTTGGGATTGGACTCACACTTATTTTTGGGGAAGTGCTTATAATAGGTGTTTTTGTTGAATTTATTGCTGTTGAAGAAGATGGTTGAGGAGAAGTGTTTAATTCATTTTGAAATTCTCCACAGCCAGAGAAAAGAACAAAAACCAGCGCGACACTGGCAAGAAATGGAAAACGGGTCATAAAAAATTTAAAAATTAGAAAAAAGTATCTAAATTATACAGTCGAGAGAAGGTTACACTTTTTTTAAAATACAAAAATGCCATATTCCAAAATAGTGGAGTGAGACACATTTTTTACAGCTGTGTTGGTTTTGCATATCGACAAAACTCAAAAATTCCCACGGGGATTGCCACTTTTTTAAAACTTCGTTTTTTCTTTTTCTATTGGTGCAGGAATTGTTTTAGAAATATTTGAAAGAACCCCATTCACAAATCCTGAAGATCCATCATCTCCAAATTCTTTCGCGAGTTCTATGTATTCGTTCATAACAATGGCGTGGGGAGTTTGGGTTTTTAAAAGTTCATAAATAGACATTTCCAAAAGAACTCTATCAATAACGGCAAGCTTTTCTACTGGCCATTGTGGCGCATACTGTGTAATAGAGGCATCAATCTCTTCACGATGTTCTAAAACACCCAGAATAAGGCTTTGGTATAAATCAAATTCTTTCGTACTGGGCAAAAATTCAGATTTTACAAAACGCATAAATTCTTTTTGTTGCTCAATATCTACTACTTTTCGCAAAGTAATACCAGAAAGACACTGCACTGCCGCGCTTCTTGCTCGGTGACGATACGACATATTTTTATGAAAATTGAAAGCAAATTATGCCTGCACAACCGTTACGTTTTCTTTCGTTTTTAACAGTTTTTCTGCATCTACTATTGCTTTTCCCTTTTCATTACGGGCAGAACGGTCTACGAAGCCCATGAGTTTTTTATGCTGAGAAACCACATATGCATTTCGTTGTCTTTTGGTAGCAGACGACGATTTTTTTTTCTTAGGAACTGCCATATCACGATAAAAAAGAATATTTGCCGATGGATTATGCCAAATGGTTTTTTGTTCCGCAACAAAAAACTAAAATTTTTATTTTTTTATATTCCATTTGAAATTTCTTCCGCTCTTTTAAATGCTAAAGAAATTCCATTTTTTAAAACTTTTTCAAGATTTTCTTTTTCAAAACTTTCGAGTGCCATTGCCGTAGTACCGCCTTTTGAAGTCACTTTTTGTCGTAATATTCCAAAATCTTCTCCTGTATTTTTTGCCAATGCTCCAGCTCCAAGCAGTGTTTGAAGCGCAATATCTTGAGATTCTTTTTTGGAAAATCCCATTTCTTCCGCTTTTTGTGAAAAAATTTCTAAAATTCTAAAAAAATAAGCAGGACCACTCCCCGAAAGAGCCGTAATCGCATTTATCATTTCTTCTGTTGCACAAGGGATCACTATTCCAAAAGATTCTAAAAATGTTTGTATTTCCGCCTTTTCTGAAGGTTTTATCCACGAAGAAAAATACACACCAGAAACACCCATTCCTACTTGTGCAGGAGTATTAGGCATAATTCGGACAATTTTTTGAAGACCACTTTTTTCGCAAAGAATTTTCTCCGAAATCCCCGCCATAATAGAAAGTAGAATCGTTTCTTTTGCAAATAGTGGTTTCCAAGATTCTAAAAGATTTGGTGCCACTTGTGGTTTTATTGCCAATAACACTCCATCACTCATCGCTATAAAATCTTCCGCATGAATGGAGGTTTTACAACCACGTATTGCAAATGGTTTTAATTTTTCAGCATCTGGGTCGGCAATACACAGGTATTCTGCACCAATAATATTGTGTAAAAGCAGTGCGTTCGCAATCGCCGAGCCCATGTTTCCGGCACCAATTATTACAAGTGTCTTCATAAGATGTACGCAAAAATATGTAGAAATAGTACTGTAAAATATTCCGAAAATATATTTTTTTTATTATTGATAAAAATTTAACAAGAAAAAAAGGAGTGTAATAAAGTATGCTCCAATTTTTTATTCACATGGAGGGAAAAAAATCAGAAACGTAAAAATTTGACTTTTAAAAGGCGAAGTGCAAAGAATACCTAAAAGACATTTCTTTTTTCTATTTTTCTATGAGAATATTTTTCTCTCTTCGTCACATAATAGTTGTGGCTTTTTTTGTGTGTATTTTTTACGGACAAAATGTAAATGCAGCCAATTGGACAAGCCCTTTATCGGATATTTACTTTACAGGTGGAAAAGTGGGAATTGGAACCACTACTCCGGCAGAAGCGTTAGACGTGCAGGGAAATTTATTTTTACGGGGAAGTTTAAAATCGGAGCAAATGGGAAATTTCCTCACTCTTAAAAATACAAATGGACAATTTCGTTTAGATACCAATGATGGAAGCGGATATTTAAATATGACTTGGAATGTAAATGGAGCAAATACGGGCACAGGAACATATTTAATGAGCAATGTTCCTGCCCTTTCACAACGGTGGGGGAGTGATGGATTGTCATGGTTGGTGGCACCAGTAGGAACAGCGGGAACAGTAATTCCCTGGAAAAATATGTTGAGTATATCTCCTATTGGGAATATTAGCTTAAACGGATATACCACCTTCGGGGGTTCAGCGATTTTTATGAGCACTGCAAGTTTTAACGTTATTTCAGGAAGACAACGATTTGCAGTAACTGCTACGACCACTACAGGTGTTTACGATGATGTAACGTCTAATGCGCCATATAGCCGAGTATATGCGGATTCTTTTACTACTAGCGGTATTGGAGTAGGGCAAATGTTTTTAGAAGGAAGCGCGATTGATGCAACAATGCCTATTATAATTGGAGGCGGAAAAGCAGGAGGACAAATAGGGAAAAATATTATTTTGGGGAACACCAATGAAATTTTTGTAGATAATGTAAATAATAAAGTAGGAATGGGCACCATAGCCCCAAGCGAAGCCTTGGAAGTAGTAGGAAACATAAAAGCAACGGGAATTTGTATTGGAACAGATTGTAAAACTGCCTGGCCTGTGGGAAGTGTAGCCGATAATTGGGGGACACAAGTAACAGTAACCGATGCGACGTTGACGGGAAATGGAACCACGGCAAGTCCTTTAAAAGTGGTAACCAAAGCCGTCTCAGAAACAGATCCCGTGTGGATGGCGAGCAAGGCAGGATATTATACCAAAACCGATATTGACCAGGGGGTTTATAAAAAAGCAGAGCTCCAAACAATGGGTGGTGCCAGTGTGCACTGGAAAAATATCAATAATATTTCCATACAAAATACAGATATTGCATCCACTGCCGGCATAGATGGCACAAAAATTCTCGCAAATTTTGGAGCGCAAGAAATAAAAACTACTGGGAATGGAATATTTGGAGGGAAAATAGGTGTTGGCACAATAACACCCACGCAAGCCTTGGAAGTAGTAGGAAACATAAAGCTCTCGGGGAATATTACTTCCAGTGGCGATATTTGTATTGGGAAATGTTTATAATTTAAAACCATTTTTATATGGGCTTTCGGAAAATACCTTTTCTTTTTTTTCTTTTTTCATTTGTATATTCTTTTTTGGTGTATGCAGAGGAAATTCTTCCCTCTTTGGTGCCGAATGTTCCTCTTGAAAATTCTTCTCTTTCCACTCCTGAAATTTTACAAACCATACTAGAAACACCTTTTATACCCGCTCTTCCAGAAACTCAGACTCCTCAAGTTGTTCCCCCTGTATCCGAAATAATTCCTCTTGTTCCCACCAACAATGATATTATTACGGAAAAACCCTCTCCTGATATTCCCAATACTATTTCTCCTC
>CAIRYL010000046.1 GCA_903882825.1 uncultured Candidatus Peregrinibacteria bacterium
AGCGTGTCCAATACTTTCAAATGTTTTGCGTCCCATAAGTACGGTTTGGTGTTTAGTGGTTTCCCGAAAATGCTTCATATCTTCTGGCAAATGACATAAAAGCGCATTGTTTTGCCCGAGCTCAAAATTTTTCCCAACCGCACCAATAAGAGTAAACCGTGGCATTTTAAAAAAACAAAAAACAGATATATTTTATCTTGACAAACTATAAAAAGAAAGAGCAAGGTAGCGACCTTTATTTTTATATAATCATTATGAATAAATTACCAAAAGCATTGGCAATAGGTGGTCTGGCACTGAGTAGCCTACTAACAGCATGTGACACTCATGAGCATACAGATTTATGCGAAGAAATGGCAGATCAAGGAAGAAAATTTACGAGAGACATAAATGATGTGCGAATGTGTGTAACAGACGAAATAGATAAAATAAACTTAAGAATAAAAGCAATAGAAAAAGAAATCAGCGAGGAAAATCCTGAACATCAAGCACCAGGGGTTGATCTTATTGAAGACTTCGAAAGAGAAAGAAAACCGTTTGAAGAACTTTTATTAACACTTTCATCAAAATCTTTCCAAAATCATAGTGGAGATGTAACGATAACATTTAAAGCAGGAGATATGTTAATGCCTGTTGGTGCGAAAGTTACAAAAGCGCTAAATACAGGAGAAGTAGTTAAAAACTAAGCACCACCGTTTTAAAAACCACCATTTTTCGCCATTTTTGGCAGGTGTAATTTTTTATTTTTTTATGGAAACTCCAAATCACATCCACGAAGCGCAACATGATACAAAAGACCAATTAAAAGCACTTCAAGGCGGTGAAGGCGTTCAGCACGTACTAGCGCTTCTAGCAGAATTAAAAATGACATACCAAGAGTTTTTGGAATGGGAAAAAACACAGACTGAACCGCAATTTACTAAAGACAGGGAGACTCCGCAGGGTAACATAAGAGTATGGCTAAATGATGAGACCCTTGGTATAAGAGGAAAACTAGGGTAATTCGAAATGGCTGGCACTACAACGCATTAAAATGTATACTTATTCCCATTCTTTATGGCAGGAAATACAGCAAATACGCCAAAAAAACCAGCAGTGGAAAAAACTCCAGAACAGGAATTTTTTGTTTTACAACAAGCTTTAGATCAAATACTCCGGTGTTTAAATCACTGGCAGAACAAATTAACAACAGAAGAAACGGACGAAAAGAAAAAATCCGCTGAAAACAGTCTACAAGAGTTGAGAAATCTCGCTCTCACAAATTTCACTGAGCTAAAAAGATTGGCACAATCAAACGCGGATCTTATACTCACCATAACTGATAATTCAACTTCCGAGGAAAAAACATCAACAATACGTATCTCCGAATATACAAACAATATTCGGCAACAATTACAAACGCGTGGAATTTTAACCGCAAACGAATAAACCAAAAAAGAAGTGTATTATTTAAAAAATGTTCGTCTTTTTGCCCACTGTGCCAGCGGAATACAAAAAATACCAAATACTACCCCAAAAATGGCTCCCGACAGTATTCTTAAAAACATACGAGGGCTTAACACCGAAACCGAAACAGGAGAAAAAATAATTTTATACACCGTCTCCGAAACCCTATTTACATCTGCTAACTGAGCATTAAGGCCATGCGTTAACGCTTCAGAAAGATTTTTTACTGCTATTTCATCGGGAGCGGTAATGGTAAATACCATATTTTGTCGTTCTTGTTTTTGTGCAGAAAAATCACCATTTTGTCCGGTTAATACGGCAGTACGAAAAGCTGGAGAATGTGTCCATCCGACAATTGTTTCCGCAAAAAAATTAGTCGCCGATTCTTTTTCCGAAACACTCGATTCTCGATCTGCCGAAACAAGCGTCCCAAAAAGAATTCCTTGGGTAATCGGAACACTTACAACAGAAAAAATCCACATCCCCAAAGCTCCCAAAAGAGCAGTACACACAGGAATCCAAAAAAGAGATTTCATAAAAAAAAACAAAAAAATATTACAAAGCAGATGAATTCGCCATTTCTTGCACCAAAGCATTATACTCTTGTGCCGATAATGATCCAATACTTCCAAATTTATCCAACTCGTATGCTTTCTGAAAAAGGGCTAAAGCTTCTTCTTTTTTACCTTGCCCTTTTTTCAGTTTTCCATAATTCATCCACAATGCCGGTAAAAGGGCATCACGCTCTTTCGCTTTTTCTAAAGCCTTTTCTGCATTTTCAAAATCCCCTTTCGCTACTAATGCCCAACCCAACAAATTATATGCCATCGCACTTTCGGGAAAACGCGTTACCGCCTGTGTCCCAAACGTTATTCCCATATCAGGAGATTTCAGTGCTTCAATCGCAATCCAAATAGGACGAATAAAATCCTGAATAGTACTTTCTTTTACTTCTAAAATTTTCTGAAAATATTCTAAAGATTCTGCATATTGTTCAGATCGAAACAAGGTTTCGGCTAAATGTCGTTCTACCTCTTGTTTCGGCTTAAAACCATTAGAAATAGCATTTTTAAATTGTACAATAGCAGGATCATTAAGCCCTAATTCGGTGAGAGTAAGCCCTAAAAAATAAGCACTTTCGTCATTGGTAGGATCTAAAGAAACTGCTTTTTCAAGGGCATTTTGTGCGGTATGAAATTTCCCAAGAGAAAGATATGCATATCCTACTAAAATCCAAGCATCACGGTAATCCGGACGAGCTTCGAGCGTGGGACGAAGCATTTCAATGGTCATATTATAAAACCCTAAAGTATTATATTTTTGAGATAAAAGCGCACGAAGATGATTTTCATTTCCATCGGGATACAGTGCGTATTCTTCATACGCCGAAAGAATTTGTTTTGATTTTTCCGAAAACGAAGTTTGTAAAAGATTTTTTAATTTTTCCTGCGCCACTTGATGATCTCCAAAATAAGAAGCTAAAAGTCCATCATAAAAAATACGACTTGCATTTTCAGGTGCAAGAGCACTAAACGCCATTTTTGCCGAAGGGAAATCTCCCTTTAATATCAATACTTCTCCTCTTCTAATCACAATATTCGTATCGGTTGGGTATTGCGTCAGGTATTTATTCGTAATTTTTTCCGCTTCCGAAAAATCACGCCGAGCAATATACGACTCAATAAGCATTTTCCATGATTCTTGATCATTGGGTGCCGTCGCCAATATTTCTTCTAAATCTCGGATAGCATTTGAATATGATCCTTGCGTAAAAAATGAAGATGCCCTTTGTTTTTTTTCAGCCAACGTTATTTCTCCGCCGTTTTCATGTAATAATGTTCCAGCAATGGTATAGATAGGAACATTTGTAGGCGCCGTAACATCCACAGGAACAAGAGGTGATGGCGCTTGATTTTCAAATACGTGTGGGAAAGTTTTAAAAACTCCCACTAAAAATACTCCAACGCTTATAATAAAAAAGAGTATATATCCCCAAAGTCCTCTCATATATAAAAATGAAGAATGCTGTAAAACAGTACATTTAGACACAAAAAGATGCAAATTCTATATTCAGATTTCATGGTAAAAAATATAATGATATACTCTGTAATGCTTTTCATTTGGTCATGCAAAATTATTCTTATATTGCCCTTAATAGTGATAGTCAGCAGTTAAAAGGAATTATATCTGCAGAAGATTCTCGTGGTGCTCGTAAAAAACTCCACGATATGGGTCTTTCCGTGATTATTTTAGAAGAAACAAATGAAACCAGAAGTAGTAGCGCACAAAACTCCATGACGGGTGATGGGATGCAAAGTTTTGAATTTCATGTCGTCGATTCCAATGGGAAAAGCTTAAATGGAACTATTGACGCCATCGATCGAAAAAATGCACTCCGACGATTAGCAACCGAATACAATTTTAAAATTCTTTCACTGGCGAACACCAAAATTCCACTAGAAACCCGTTTTGAAGAAGGGAAAAAAGACCTGCAAGATCTTATAGAAGAAACAGAAATAGAGTTCGGAATTACTATTAACAAAGAAGAACAAGGTGCCGAAGACTCACAATTAAAAGATTTAGTAGGAGATGGATTTGAAGAAGAACGCCAAATTCTTATGGCAGAAATTGATACCATTACTCAAAAAACAACACAGATTTTAATTGAATATCAAGAAAAAATTCCCCCCGAAAGTATTGATGATACCAGAAAATACCTCGACGAACTCATGAGACTTAAACTTTCCAATAATCTTGTTCTTATTCGAAAGCTCACAGAATCTCTCTTTAAAAAAGTAGATGAACTGATTGAAGAATTTATTAGCAATGAAACTGACGATGAAAGATTAAAAGAATTAAAAGAAGCACTGGCAGAAGAACAAGAAGATATGGAAAAAGCCAGATCTTCTCGAGGAAATAACTACCAAGCCATTACCACTAACCTCAAAGCTCTCTCCGAACGACTCGATCATCTTTTAGGGAAAAAATCTCTTCGAAAAAAGAAAAAGGAGGAAATGAGTGAAATAAGAATTCTTTTTAAAGAATTCTCTCGAGTTTCGAAAATGTTTTTTTCCGCCATTTTTACCACTAATCAAACTTTACGAAAACAACGTTTAAATGAAGTACAAAAAACATGGAATGAATGGCTTAAAAAATGGAATGAATTAAATACTCGTCCCACTGAAGCAGAAAAAACAGAAAAATCTCAACGAAAAACTCTTCAACAAATACGAGCACAGAAATTCCAACAGACATCTGAAATACATGAAGAAAACCCATCAGAAGAACTTTCTGAAAACGCCATTTCTGAAGACGATGAAGATGTTCTCTACATTCCAGAAACAGATATTGTTTCTATTTTCCTGAGAGAACTTCGTTTTTTTATAGGAAGTTTACTGGCAGTCTTGCTCTTTTTCTTCTTTTTTTCAGACTTTTTCCTATTGTACAGCGAACAAAGTATTTCTAAAAATTTTGAAAAAGTATCCGCTTCTCCAGGATTTTTTCTCTTCTTTGTTTTTCTCTTTTACACATTTTTCTTTTTAACCATTCGTGAGAGGTATTTTTGGGGGAAAATAATGCACAGCGCCGTCTTTTTTTTGGTATGTTGTGGCGGAATGTTTTGGTATGCCTCAAATTATTAAAAAATGAAAAAAAATTATTCCATTATTCCCAACATTTTTTGAGGCAATACATATCCATCTTGAATCTTCCCAAATCCTAAAAATTTCTCTTCCCAAAATAAGGCACATTGTCCTTCTTTTATTGGGAAATTTTCAGGTTTTATTGCTCGTCCCATAAACAAATTTTGAGGTTGTGGAGGAGATACAAAAACAGTGGGGATTGAAAAATGTTCTGGTAAAAATGGATGTACTCTCTCCCATGAAATTTCATCGAGAGCACACGCATCGGAAAGTGAGAAATTCCCTAAAGATTCCCGAGTTAAAGCCGTCATATACGCCGTACTTTCCATTGCTTCCCCTAAATTTTGCACGAGTGACCGAATATATGTTCCACTCGAACACTCTACAAAAATTTCGGCATTTGGAAAGCAAAAATCCACAATTGTAAGTGTTATAATTTCTATCATTCGTGGAGAAAGAACCACTTCTTCCCCGTTTCGTACACGATCACAAGCGCGTTTCCCATTTATTTTTAAAGCAGAATACACCGGTGGCATTTGAGAAATTTTCCCTAAAAATCGTGGAAGAATCTTTTCAAAATCTTCCTGAAGAAATGGAGAAATGGGCACTCGTATTTTTTCTCCTTCTTCATCTCCAGTAGAAGATTGAACTCCAAACATCATTTTTGCACGATACGATTTTGAAGAAAGTAAGAGCTGAGAAAGAGCTTTTGTTCCTCCTCCAACGCCCAGCAATAAAAGCCCTTCTGCCAAAGGATCCAGCGTGCCTGCATGACCAATTTTTTTGGTTTGGAGCGCTTTTCGAGCCGACCGAATAACATCAAAGGAAGATATTCCTTTTGGTTTATAAACAATAAGAAAGCCGTTCATAATCAGAAGAAATCAAA
>CAIRYL010000047.1 GCA_903882825.1 uncultured Candidatus Peregrinibacteria bacterium
CCAGAAAGACCAGAAAAGATACTCTGTGAGAAGTGTTATTTGAAAGAAATTTTATAGAGAACGTCTCTACGAGAAAACATACGGAATAGAATTTACACAATAAAACTCGTGGCACCAAGCCATGCTAAATCAAAAATAGCTTTTTGGGTTCTAAAAAGTTCAGGATTTTCAATAAGAACTCCAATGGGACTCTGTTTTGAAAGATTCATAATAGCGATAGAATTAGAAAAAATAGTGATTTCTGATTCAAATGAAAATTCATCTGAAGAAATAAGAAATACTTCCAATAAACGTTCGTCAAAAATTTTGGGGAAAAATTTTTGACGAAACGCTTCACTTTGTGCATTTCGAGGAGAAATAAACCGAGTTTTTGTTTTATGATCAATACGTTTTTGAAAATGCTCTGAAAGAAATACTGTTCCTTCAAAAAAATTTTCAAGTCGCATAAAATTTGAAAAACTTACCAATTCCGTATTTTTTGCCTCTCCGACAATTCCAAAAAGGTTTTGAACACCCTCTTTCCCTTCAAAAAACTGGACTCTCGGACGGTCAGGTGTTTTTTTGGAAAGTGCCAAAAGTGAGGGAAGTAATTCTTCCACAATATTCATTCGTTCCTTCTCTTTATTCAACAATATTTGCGGGTTTTCTGCCGAAAAAGTGCGGACTCCATTTTTTTTAGATGCCCTCAAAATTCCTTTTTTTATTAATTTTTCACTATGGTGATAACAATTTACCCGTCCGATATTCGTAAGATGAGCAATGGTGGCAATGGGAATATTCCCATATTCTAAACATGCGAGATAGATTTTGGATTCTTCCACAGTAAAGTCGAGGTGCTGAAAGAGGGATTCAAGATGGTACATACTTCATAGTTGTAAAAACTTTTCGACAGAATTTTACACTATAAGAATGGCATTTTAAAAACAAAAATACAACTTTTGCAGTGACGTAATTTTTATTTTTTCAAAAGAGTGTTACAGTCATACCCAATAATCATTTTGTTATGATCCAAGCCTGCACAGTTACCGGTACTCCTTTTGAAATTACTCATAAAGATATAAAATTTTATGAGGAAATGAGTGTTCCACCGCCTACCCTGTGTCCGGAAGAGCGAGCAAGAAGAAGGTTAAGCTGGCGAAACGATCGTACTTTTTATAAGCGCAAATGTGATGCGACTGGAAAAGTAATTATTGCCATGTATCCACCACACACTTCTTTTCCCGTCTATCACCAATCCGCATGGTGGACCGATTCGTGGGATCCACTTTTGTTTGGGAGAGATTTTGATTTTTCTCGTTCATTTTTTAGTCAATGGAAAGATCTTATGATGGTGGTTCCACGACTGGGAATGGACATAGTAAATTGCGAAAATTCAGACTACTGCAATTATTGTGGAGATGATAAAAATTGTTATATTGATATTGCTGGTGAACGGAATGAAGAGTCTTTTTTTGGACTTTTTACAAAATATTCTACCTCCGTGTGTGATACCACTTTTGTATATAATGGAGAATTAGTATACGAAGCCATAAGCTGTTACGGGTGTTATAATATCCAATTTTGCAAAGATTGTGAAAATTCTTCCGATTGCGCTTATTGTTTTGATCTCAAGGGATGTCAAAACTGTTTCATGTGTACGGGACTCCGCAATAAAAAATATTGCATCGAAAATAAACAATATCCAAAAGAGGAATATCTAAAAATTGCCAATCAAAAAAACTTTTCGTCATTTCTCATTCAACAAAAAGCAAAGAAAAGATGGCTTCATCTGATGAGTTCTGCAAAACATAAATATGCACAAATCCTGAATTCTGAGAATTGTACAGGCGACAATATAAACAGCTCAAAAAATACCTTTGATTCATTTAATGCACTCAATTGCGAAGATTGTAGATATTTATACGATGTTTTGGATGCGAAAGATTGTCGCGATCTGAATTATTCTCTCTATAATCCAGAAATGTCGTGTGAACTTATTTCTACACTCCAAATGCATTCCTCTGCCTATTCTCTGGCGAGTCATTATTGTTATGATGTTTTTTACTGCGATCTCTGTAATTCTACGAAAAATTGTTTTGGATGTATTGGTTTAAAACAAAAAGAATACTGTATTTTAAATACACAATACTCAAAAGAAGAATATTTCGCACTCCGAACAAAAATTATTGAACACATGAAACACACCGGAGAATGGGGACAATTTTTCCCAATAGAAATTTCTCCTTTTGGATATAATGAAACCGTCGCAAACGAATATTTCCCGCTTACAAAAGAAGAGGTTTTACAAAAAGGATGGAAATGTAAAGATGATGAACCTTCTGCTCAATATAATGGTCCAAAAATACAAATTCCAGAAACCATTTCCAATACTCCAGACTCCATTTGTGATCAAATTTTAGAGTGCGAACAATGTTCTAAAAACTATCGCCTTGTAAAACCAGAACTTCAGTTTTACAGAACTATGAATCTTCCAGTCCCACACGTTTGTCCCAATTGCAGACATTTAAACCGCATGAAATTCAGAAATCCTCGAAAACTTTTTAAAAGAAATTGTACCAATTGTGGCACACATATAGAAACTACTTACTCATTCGATCGTCCCGAAAAGGTGCTGTGTGAGAAATGTTATGAACAATCCGTAATTTAATTTTTTTTATGATGCAACAATGCAAAGTCACCGGCACCGTATTTGAAATAACTGAAGCAGATATCGCTTTTTACCAAAAAATGGGTGTTCCACCTCCTACTCTTTGTCCCCAAGAACGGCAAAGAAGGCGTCTTGCGTTCCGAAATTTTCGAAGCTTATATCATCGCGAATGCAATGGAACTGGTAAAAAAATTATTTCCATGTATTCCACTGAAAAACCATTCCCCGTATATGAAAATGAATACTGGTGGGGTGACCAGTGGAATGCATTAGATTACAAACAAAACTTTAATTTTGAAAAAACTTTTTTTGAGAATTATCAAACTCTTTCCAACAATGTTCCAAGGTCGGCAATTGCAAATAATAATTGTGACAATAGCCAATACTGTAATTTTGCGTGGCTTTCAAAAAACTGTTATTTAGTATTTGGATGCGTTCGCAGTGAAAATTGTTTATATGGACATATTGTTTGGGACTCCCAAAATTGTATTGATGGACTGTACTTATATCGATGTGAATGGTGTTCAAATTCTACAGACCTTGTGGATTGTTATGATGTTCATTTTTCGACGGAATGTAGTAATTGTTCGGAAAGTTATTTCTTGCATGACTGTCGAGGATGTCAACACTGCTTCGGATCAACCAATCTTCGAAACAAGCAATACTATTTTTTAAATAAAAAATATACAAAAGAAGAATACGCTGAAAATCTCAAAAAATATTTTTCCCCCACTCCATCCAATATTGCGAATGGTGAAAAATGGCTAGAGAAAGAGAAAAAAGAAAAAGTAATATTTCCTGAAAAATTTTCTTTAAAATGCGAAGAATGTAGTGGAAACCATATTTACGAAAGCAAAAATGTAAAAGAAAGTTTTGATGCCAAAAAATCTGAGGATTCAAAATTTTTATTTACCGCATACGAAGAAAAAAACTGCTATGATATTTCTTTTACGGCAGGAAAATCAGAATTTTGTATAGATTCATTAACAATGTTTAATGTTCAAAATATTCTTTTTTCTCATTTTTTAAATGGGACGAGCGATGCTGCATATTCTGAATTTTGCTTTTCTTCTTCGAATCTTTTTGGATGTATTGGGCTGAGGAATGCGCATTACTGCATTTTTAATACACAATACTCAAAAGAAGAATATTTCACACTCCGAACAAAAATTATTGAACACATGAAACGCACCGGAGAATGGGGAGAATTTTTCCCAACAAAACTTTCTCCATTTGGATACAACGAAACCGTCGCAAACGAATATTTCCCACTTACAAAAGAAGAGGTTTTACAAAAAGGATGGAAATGGAAAGATGATGAACCTTCTGCAGAATATTCAGGAGAAAAAATACAAATACCAGAGCGAATAGAAGACATTTCTGATGATATTTTAGGAAAAATTCTCACATGCGAACAGTGTTCTAAAAATTATCGCCTCGTAAAACCAGAACTTCAATTATATAAAAAAATAAAACTTCCAATCCCTAAAACATGCCCCAATTGTCGGCATTCTAAAAGAATGAATTTAAGAACTCCTCGAAACCTTTTTAAAAGAAATTGTAGCAATTGTTCAAAAAATATTGAAACCACGTATTCACCCCAAAGACCAGAAAAAGTTTTCTGTGAAAAATGTTATGAACAATCCATAATATAATTTTTATGATGCAACAATGCAAAGTCACCGGCACCGTATTTGAAATAACAGAAGAAGACCTCGCTTTTTACCAAAAAATGGGTGTTCCACCTCCCACTCTTTGTCCTCAAGAACGACAAATAAGAAGACTCGCGTTCCGAAATGAGCGGAAGCTGTATCACAGAAGTTGTAATGCTACCGCACAAAAAATAATTTCGGTATATTCTCCCGAAAACCCATTCACGGTATATGAAAATGAATATTGGTGGAAAGATCATTGGGACGCTCAAATGTACGGAAAAAAATTTAAAAATACTCAATCCTTTTTTTCACAGTTTCAAGAACTTTTAAAAGTTGTTCCAAAAATGGCACGTATCCAACAAGGAGAAAATGAGAATTCTACCTATTGTAATACCGCCTCTTGGAACAAAAATTGCTACCTTCTTTCGATGGCAAATGGAAACGAAAATTGTCTCTATGGAAATAATGTAAATGATTCTCGGAGCAGTGTTGATAATTTTCTACTGATAAGTTCTGAACTGTGTTACGAGGTGATAAACGGTTTACGACTCTATAATTGTTGCTTCTGTGAAGATTGTGAAAATTCTTCTGACCTTTGGTTTTGTAAAAATTGTATTGGATGCCATAACTGTTTTGGATCAGTAAATTTGAGAAATAAAAAGTACTATTTCTTTAATACGCCTTATTCTCAGGAAGAATACCATCAAAAAATTAAAGATTTGAACATTTTAGATTCTCAAAAATTACAGCATATTTATAAAAATTTTTTCTCAGAATGGCTTCTAAAATTTCCAGTAAAATATGCCCACATTTTGCAGAGCGAAAATAGTAGTGGTGATTATCTCCACTCTTGTAAAAATTCAAAGGAGTGTTTTGATCTTGAGAATTGCGAAGATGTAAAATTTTGTGTAGGAGGAGGAAAAATGAAAAATTCGTATGATGTAAGTCATTATGGAAAACAAGGAATCAACGAACTTTTATACGAATGCGAGGGCGTTGGTCACGGGGTTTTTGATATAAAATTCTCAAAACTTATATGGGGTGGTTCATCTTTTTTGGAATATTGTTATGAATGTTTCAACTGCCAACATTGTTTTGGTTGTACAGGACTTAAAAATGCACAATACTGTATTTTAAACACACAATACTCAAAAGAAGAATATTTCACACTCCGAACAAAAATTATTGAACACATGAAACACACCGGAGAATGGGGACAATTTTTCCCAATAGAAATTTCTCCTTTTGGATATAACGAAACCGTCGCAAACGAATATTTCCCGCTTACAAAAGAAGAGGTTTTACAAAAAGGATGGAAATGGAAAGATGATGAACCTTCTGCTCAATATAATGGTCCAAAAATACAAATTCCAGAAACCATTTCCAATACTCCAGACTCCATTTGTGATCAAATTTTAGAGTGCG
>CAIRYL010000048.1 GCA_903882825.1 uncultured Candidatus Peregrinibacteria bacterium
CCCAATGAAAGGCAATTCCTCCACCTTCTGGATCATACGATTCTCTTCCATCGAGTACTAATAGTTCTCCTCTAGGAAAAGAATCAATTGTATTTGTAATTTTTAAAACAGGTCCTTTATTTTCGTCATTTGGATCTGCATTATCTCCCATTCCGTCCCAATCAGAATCTTTATTTTCCGCAGGATCCAAAGGAAGATCATCTTTCCCATCTATTACTCCATCTGTATCTGTATCGGGATCAACCGGATTGGTCCCAAGGCGTATTTCTTCTTCATCAAAACGTCCATCATTATCATCATCAGGATCCGAAAAATCTCCCACTCCGTCGCCATCAGTATCGTATTTTTCTTTTTCATTCGTGGGAAAAGGATCAATTTCGTCTGGAACGCCGTCGTTATCGTCATCGGCATCTTTTTCATTTGGTACTCCATCACCATCTGTATCAATAAAAAAAGAGGAATTCATAGAAAAATCATCTTCGCCGTCTCCTACGCCGTCTTTGTCCGTGTCATATTTATTTGGATCGGTTCCGCGTGCGGTTTCTGCATCGTTGCGTATCCCATCACCGTCTCTGTCGTCATCTTCACGATTTCCAATTCCATCGTTATCCATATCTCCATTTTCTTGAGCATCAAAAGGAAAAGAGTCTTTCGTATCTTCCATTCCATCATTGTCATCGTCTGGATCGGCATTGTCACCAATACCGTCTTGGTCGCTGTCTTTTTGCTCTCGAGCGTCATACGGGAAAATGTCTTTAGTATCTTCAATCCCATCATTGTCATCGTCTGGATCTTCATTGTCGGATATTCCGTCTTTGTCAAAATCTTGTATGGGTACTGGGATATTTGAGGAAGCAGGGGTATTGAATATTTCTCCTTCTCGTGCGAAAGATACAAAATTTTCATGGGACAAAAAAACAAAAATAGAAAAAAGAACCATTACCACCGCACAACGGTTCATAAAAATAATCTGTAAAAACGATAAACATCGTATAAAAACCAACAAGACTTCTCAAGTAAAAACGAAATACTTTTTTTTTCTTCTTTCCTCTGCCACAATATGTTCTGTGTGTTTTTCTTTTCTTTTTTTATGTCTTTTGCTCATCGTGTTGCGGTTCTTACTTTTCCTGGAAATAATTGTGAAAAAGAAACAGTGAGAGCTTTACAAAAAAGTGGATTACTGGCAGAAATATTTTTATGGAATATGCCATCCGAAGAACTGAAAAATTTTTCAGCGGTTGTTATTCCTGGAGGTTTTTCATTTGAAGACCGTGGGCGAAGTGGTGTTTTATCGGCTCAAGAAGAGATTTTTATCGTTTTAAAAGAAATGGCAAAATTGGGCGTTCCTATTTTAGGAATTTGTAACGGCGCACAAATTTTAGTAGAAAGTGGGCTTATTCTTACTGATACCACTGCAAAACCAGCACTTGCCCTTACACATAACAAACGAAAAGATGAAAATGGAAAAATTTTGGGAACGGGATATTTTCATAGTTGGAAAAATATTGTGCCACTGGGTAAAAAAACACCTTTTACCAATTTTCCACAGTCACTTCGGCTTCCTATTGCGCATGGAGAAGGACGTTTTGTATTTCCAAAATCATTAGAATTGTTTGTAGAACAACAAAAATTAATTGTTTTTCAGTATGTGGATGAAGCAGGGAATGCAGATCCGCATTTTCCAACCAATCCAAATGGAAGTTTTAAAAATGCTGCGGGAATTTGTAGTCCTTCCGGAAATGTAGTGGCGCTTATGCCTCATCCCGAAAGGTCATCCGATGGAAAAGCAGTGTTTGATTCGTTAGCGAAGTATCTCCTTTCTCATTCATCTGAAAAAAGTAATCCAGAAGAAAAAAATGCCTGTATTCCAGCCTCCGCGGAAATTACAGATGTTATTACTTTTCCTCCTCGTGTCCCAAAACCTCTTCCACCTCATGATATTTCTTTTTTTGTACGTTTAAAAATTACAGACAATACTCAAAAAAGCTTTGAAAATCTCCTTCGAAAAAAAGGATATGAAAATTTGTTGCTCACCCGTCGGGCACGATGGAATTTTTCTTTTTCCACGCATTATACCATTGAGGAATTACAAAATATTGCGGGGAAAATTATCACTTCACACGAGCTGGTGAACCTTCATAAAGAATCGGTAATTGTAAAAATTCAAAATCGTTTTTTTACATTTCAAAAAGGATTGGGATGTGTAGAAACCTGTGAATCACTCATTTCTGAAAATTCTTTTACTGTTTTTGCTCTGGAAGATTTTTTTGGAGAAGCGAAATGTGCACATTTATCTCATCTTTTCCCTGATTTCCATATCGATCGAGTAGATTATGGAATACATTGGGAATTTAAAAATGAAAAAGTGGAGAGTTTTGTACAAAATCCATTATTTGCCAGTTTTGTATCTGAAGATATAGGATATTAAATGGATTTTCTTCTTCATGGTGGCGATAATACACTTCATTCTTTAAAGCTCTCTATTTTTTCTATTCTACAATACAGTGAATATCATGATCGATCTTCGACCGTTGCAAGCAGAAAATGGAGTTCATCCTGATATTGTTTTTTATTTTCAAAATTTTGTGGAGGCACTGTGTAGAGGAGCAAGAAGTGAAACATTTTTTTTGTGGACCAATTCTTCTGCTCATCTGGCAAAAGATTTTCCTCGATGGAGATATCCTAACGTGCGATATATTCATACAGATGAATCGAATACACTTATAAATTTATGTACTTCATTTTTTCGATTTCCATATCTTGATGATGTCGTAGAAACAGAAGCAATGCGCCAGGGATTATTACCATGGACACAAAAAATAGATCTCTCTCTTTTTTTAGCGCCCTGTTCTGCACCAGTTGAAAAAAATGGGAAAAAGGCATTTTTTGTGTATGATCTTCTTTCAGTTCATTTTCCAGAATTTCTTTTGTCTTTAAAGGGATCAAAAAAAATAGATCTTTCCGGTCTTAAAAAAGATCTTCAAGAGTCTCATCTGATATTTACACCATCGGTTTTTAACAAAAATGATATTGTTCGAACATTTCAAGTGGATGAATCAAAAATTTCGGTGGTGGGTGGCGCCACTGCTTTTCCTATACATCGAATAGAAGATGATGAAATATTACAGGCGGTACGTACTAAATATGCGCTTCCAGAAAAGTTTTTTTTGTATGTGGGAAGTGCCGAAAAACAAAAAAATCTTCCACTCCTCTTAAAAGCATATTCTCTTCACCGCTCGAGAAATGGTCATAAATCATGGGATTTAGTACTCGCGGGGGATTCTCGCCATCAGGCTTTGTATGGAGAAAGAATGGGAGTGTATGCGGTTGGAGCAATAGAAAATGAAGATATTTCTGCGTTGTATTCGCTTGCTCAGGCATTTGTGTATCCTTCTTTATTTGAAGGTTTTGGAGTGCGAGTATTGGAATCTTTATCGGCAGGTTGTCCTGTTATTTTTTCGCAATTTTCGTCTATTCCAGAAATTGCGCAAGATGTAGGAATAATGGTGGATCCGAGCTCTGCAAATGCTGTTTTTCGGGCGATGCAAAAAATATTTTCTTCTCCAGAATTACAAGAACATCTTCGAATAGACGGTATACAACGTGCACAAGAAGAAAAATTTAAATGGGAAACGGTTGCCAGTATTTTTATGGAAAAAGTGTATTCGCTGTTTGAAGAATAAGAGTAGGAGATTTTGAATGTTATTTGGCGGTATTTATACAAATTCTTACTTCGATAAAAATTTATTTTTCTTTTGAATATTAAAGTTTGTAAAAGTTCTCTAAAAAATTCAGATACACCATATTTTATATATTCTAATCTTCATTAAGGTTCTCAAATTTTTCATAAAAACCGTAATTATAAATAGAATCATAGCATATTTTAAAAAAACAAAAAGAATTCAATTTGAATCCAAAATGTTTTTTCGTTGTTGTTTTCATGGTGGTCGTACCTGGACTTGAACCAGGGACCTCTACATTATCAGTGTAGCGCTCTAACCAACTGAGCTATACGACCAAGTGAGTGCCAAAGCATTTTGGCGAAGCTTTTTATAAAAATCAAGAAAAAATGTCTTTTTGACACTCTTTGGCTTTTTTACTACACTCCCTTTGATTTTTTGAGAGTTTTTTTCTTTTTTTTCATGACCAATCCTGATGTTTTTGAGCCCACTCTTCTTCCCGTTTCTCTCATTGACCGAGAAATTTCAAAAGAAATGGAAGAATCGTACATTAACTATGCGATGAGCGTTATTATTTCACGAGCGCTTCCTGATGTTCGAGATGGACTCAAACCTGTGCATCGTAGAATTTTATTTGCCATGCATAAAAATGGGGTAACTTCTCGTGCAAAATTTGTAAAGTCTGCCAGAATCGTCGGAGAAGTTATTGGTAAATATCATCCTCATGGAGATAGTTCGGTATACGAAGCAATGGTTCGTATGGCACAAGATTTTTCGCTTCGTTATCCTTTGGTACGAGGGCAAGGAAATTTCGGCTCCATTGATGGAGATGGTGCTGCTGCCATGCGGTATACAGAAGCAAAAATGGAATCAGTAACGGAAGAAATTTTATTTGATTTAGAAAAAGAAACGGTGAATTTTCGTGATAATTATGATGGATCATATCAAGAACCAACTGTTTTTCCGTCTCGTGTTCCAAACCTTTTATTAAACGGAACAATGGGAATTGCGGTAGGAATGGCCACCAATATTCCACCGCACAACCTTACCGAACTCATGAATGGACTCTTGCATTTGTCTCAAAATCCTGAAGCAACGATAGAAGATCTTATGGAATTTATTACCGGACCCGACTTCCCAACTTCTGGAATTATCTATGATCGTGAGGCAATTCGTGCGGCATATACCACCGGGCGTGGGAGTATTATTATGCGTGGAAGAGCTCAAATTCAGGAAGATAAATCAGGAAAATCTCAAATTATTATTACTGAAATTCCATACCAGGTAAACAAATCGGCTTTGGTGGAAAAAATTGCACATTTAGTGCGAGATAAAATATTGATAGGAATTACAGGATTAAGAGATGAATCTAACCGAGAGGGAATTCGTATTGTAATTGACTTAAAACGGGATTCATTTCCGAAAAAAATTCTAAATCAACTCTATAAGCTCACACCATTACAGTCTTCCTTTGGATGTAATTTTATTGCGCTTATTGACGGAGGAAGACAGCCACAATTATTAGATCTTAAGGGAATTTTAGAAGAATTTTTACAACATCGAAAGGATGTAATTCGAAAACGAACAGAATATGAACTGAAAATTGCAAAAGCAAGAGCACATATTTTAGAAGGACTCAAAACGGCACTCGATCATATTGACGAAGTGATTGCGACCATTCGTGCTTCTGAAACGAAGGAAATTGCAAAAATAGCACTGACGAAAAGATTTAATCTTTCTGAATTACAAACAGATGCCATTTTGGCAATGAGGCTTCAAACCCTTGCGGGGCTGGAACGAAAAAAAATAGAAGATGAATTGGCAGAAAAATTTATTTTTATTTCTGATTGCGAAGATATTTTGGCGCGTCCAGAAAGAATTCAAGAAATTTCAGAAAATGAAATGCGAGAAATAAAAGAAAAATATGGAGATAATCGTAGAACTCAAATTATTCCTCATAAAGTGGGGGAAATTTCTGCAAAAGATACCATCCCAAATGAATCTATGATGATCACTATTTCTCGAGTAGGATATATAAAACGCCTTTCTCCAAATGCGTATCGTACACAAGGACGAGGTGGAAAAGGACTGTTGGGGGGAACGTCGAAAAGTGAAGATGAAATGCACTTGGTACTTTCTACTTCTAATCATAATGATATTTTATTTTTTACATCTCGTGGACGAGTATTTACGCTTCCGGCATACGAAATTCCAGAATCATCTCGTATGGCAAAAGGGCAAGCGTTGGTAAATTTTCTCAATCTTTCAGAAGGGGAAACCGTTACGAGTATTTTAGATGCCACTGCAGAAACAGGAAAAACACTTTTCTTTTGTACTTTTAAGGGAACCGTAAAACAAACCGAGCTTTCCGAATTTAAAAATATTCGTTCCAATGGTTTAATTGCCTTAAAAATTAAAGAAGATGATACTCTGGGGTGGGTATGTCCTTGTGATGAGGGAAATGAGGCAATGATTGTCACACGAGAAGGAAAGGGAATTCGATTTTCTGCCAATGATGTGCGATCTATGGGGCGTTCAGCTTCTGGAGTACGTGGTATTCGTTTAAAAGCGGGTGATGAAGTGGTGAGCATGGATATTCTTTCTGGGAAAGAATTGGACACCGGAGAGCTTTTAGTGGTGATGGAAAACGGACTTGGAAAAATGACTCCAGCCAGTGCATATAGAGCACAAGGAAGGGGAGGAGGAGGTGTAAAAACTGCAAATGTTACCAAAAAAACAGGGAAAGTGGTGGGAGCGCAGGTTATTTCTGAAAAATTCGATGGAGATCTGATTCTTATTGCAAAATCTGGACAGGCAATCCGTATGTCGGTTTCACAAATTCCATCCCAAGGACGAGCAACACAAGGTGTTATTTTAATGCGATTACCAGCAGGGGATATGCTTTCTGGGCTTTCAGTTCTTCCGGCAGAAAGAGAAGGAGAAATAGAAGGAATAGGAGAAGAAAATCTTCAGGAATTATTTTTGGAAAATTCTTAAAAATTATTTCTATGTGGTATTTTTTTATTGAGTTTTTTCCCTATTAAAATACCATTCTTTGTATTTTGGAGAGAGAAGATCTATCATTCCGTTGGTAGTATCTTTTCCATCCCATTCGTTTTTCCAAGTGTCGCCATATCCTCCATCACCTGTTCCAATGCTTTTGTAGTATGCATACTCTTGCTTTTCTCCATTTAAAAGCTCTAAAACATCCAAACCTACTAATAAGCATTCGTGTTCTATTTTTTGATTATTTTCTGGAAATGGTGCTTTTTCCCAATATCCAATTCGTCCATCATGAAACTGTTTCCCATGGCATGCTTCATGAGCAATAGTACTGGCGAGTAATGGAATATTTTTGGCGTGTTCAGTAAGAATAACAATTTCTATTTTTTTGTCTTTTTCTTGTTTTGCGTATCCACCTCTTGTACGAGCGCTTTCTAAATACTCAAAACGAATAGTATCAATATTTTCAGTAATAAGATTGTAATATTGTGGTGCTTTATCTTGTATTTCTAAAAGTGCTTTTCTGGTATCCCACGCCATACCGGGGAAAGCGTAAATATTAATACCACCAGAAAGCATTGTCCACCACGCAAGAATACCAATACACGCAGGAATAATTGAGAATTTTGCGAGTCTTTTGTATGTTTTCCATTTTTCTTTTTGAGTATTTTTTGTAATCGATTCTTCTTTTTCTTTTCTGTATTCATCCCATACGGGCATCCAATTTTCTTCTGTTTTTTCTTCGAGTTGAGAGAGCAGTTTTCGCTTTTGAGTGACCACTAAAGTATCATCTGATAAAATACTTTGTCGTAAATGTTCTTTATTTTTTGGAAAATCCATAAAAAAGAGGGGAAAAATGAAAATTTGTAATTCTTTCTCCAATATAATTGAAAATGAAAGTTTACAAAATTTTTAAATTTTCAATAATCAATTTCTAAAAATGGCTTATTTAATTCCAGAGCGCCATTTTTGAAGGATTTTTTACATTTGAAAATATTCTTCAGGA
>CAIRYL010000049.1 GCA_903882825.1 uncultured Candidatus Peregrinibacteria bacterium
ATCAAAAGACAAATATTTAAAATTTTTGGAAAATCCGTATTTCAACAAGGGAAAATTTCAAGAAAAACAATTCTACACGAAATACTGACGCACCATCAAAAATGGGAATTTTTAGAAAACCTTCTGCATCCACACATGAAAAAAATGTTGTGGCAGAAAATTTTAACGGAATCGCCTCGTAAAACTCTTATTATTGTATGTGCCTTACCACATATTTTTTTTCCAGGAATTCCTTTTTCTTCTCATTTACATATTTTACAAAAACCAACAGAACTTTTTCGGCGTGTACATGGTTCACGAAATATGACACTCAAAACTTTTTGTGCGTTTTGGAATAGAGAAAAATTTAAAGAGAAACCGCTTTTGGATCTGCAGGAAACACATTTTCAAGCCCCATAATAAAACTTTTTTCTCCTTCGGTTGCCAATAAAATACCCAATACTTTTTTATCGGTATCTAAAAACGGAAGTCCCGAATCACCCAAAGATGACGCATTCGCCATTTGCCCAATTTTTCCGCGAAGCGGTTTTCCTTCTACTAAAAGGGTTTTTAGCATTTCTTCCACTACAAATTCATTACCAGACGGATGAAGCAACGGAGCACCTTTTTGGAAAATTTGAGAAGACATTTCAAATACACATTCTTTCCCTGCATTTTCTACCGGAAAAGAAAAAATGAGTAAATCTTCTTGGCTTATTTTTCTGGGGAAATTATCTGCCGGAATTTGAAAATCTTTACAAATATCTGATTGTAAAGAGTAGGTATCTCCCCATAAATGCGCAGGAATAACAAATGCCACTTTCCCATCTTTTTGTAATAATACTCCTTTTCCTTTTTTTTCTATTTTTGGAATAACTACTTGTCCATTTTGTGTTTTTTCAGAAATAACACTGGTAACAGAAAATACTTTTTTATCGGCAGAAGGAGAAAGAAACGGTAAAGAACTTCCTCCTCCACAGGAAGAAAACAAGAAAAGTGCCAAGAACAAAGCAAAAAAACGTTTCACAATACTATTATAAACTGTTTTGTACAGAAGAGGAAGAACATTTTAAACCCCGAGATATCTCGGGGGTAAAGAATACTTAAAGAGACGGAAATGAGATATTTCGGATTTAACGGAAAGGAAGTATTTTGAAAAAATTTATGCGTAATTCCTAAATATGTGAATCTGTACGAGATTGTTGTTGACGCGTTGCCAACATAGAATTTGATGGATTTACATGGTCATTAAAAATATCTCCTCGAACAGAAAGATGGAGATGTGAACCAGTCCCCTTATTATGAATATCAACCCATAATGTTGGATATTTCTGTTTAAAATGCCCCCCAATTTGTTGCATTTGCGCAAAATTTCTTCCATTGGGAACCACGTCAAACGCATTTCCCGTGAGATGATCTGATTTTGGTGCTCCGTTTGCTTTTCTATTTCCTTCTGGTGTTCGACAAGTGCTGGTAAATAGAAAATCAATGTTCTGTTCTCCACAATAAGCAATAACTTCCTCCATAAGTTTTAGTGCAGGCGGATTCATTCTGTTTAGCCCTTCTTGTGCATTGCCTGGCTTTGTATATTGTATAATAGTCCCTAAATCTACTTCTGTTTCTTCAGGAGTAAAATGAGGAGTAGTAAATTTTTTGTCTATTGTATCAGATGGAATTCCTAATGAGGTCAGGTACATTTTTGCTTTTTCTGATTCTCCAAAAACAGAAAACATAGTTTGTATCCCTTTTTCATCCATATTTAAAAGCACTTTTTCTGGGGATGTATTAGTAGAAAATAAGCCCGTTATATTCTGTATCATGGAAAGCGCCAAAGAACTTCTGGCATCAAAGGATTCTTTCATTGTACCTGCTCTTTCTTCTTCCTTTTGTTGAAGTTCTAATGCTCGTATTTTTCCCTCAGTAACATCGATTTCTGGGTCTTCTGCTTTTAGAGAAGATGTACTTCCATCATCCCATAAAAACTCATTTGATTTTGCTTCCTCAAAAAGTCTCCTTTTTTCCAAAAAAGAATTTTGACTATAAAAATTAAAAGAAGTGAGGATGCGGGATAAAAAATTATATTTCATATTTTATAAAATCTGGAAAACTAAAAAATTTCAATATTCCAAGTCTCCAAAGGTCTTTTATATTGGGTTCTTGTTGATTCAGAAATAATAAAATTCCTATTTATCAAAATTTAACATTAAACCCTTTCGAATAAGATAGGCATCAATATGACCTTGATTCCCTTCTCCTGTCGATCGCCTATTCAAATCATCACTATTTTCATACTGAATAGCTCTATCTTTTATTTTTATTCCATTTGGTCTTAAAGAAACATGAAGATGTCCATCATGAATAAGTGTGTAAACATGAGGTGAAAAATTTTTGTCTATGAATGCTTTCATCTGTGAAAAATTTGCGTCCACCGCGTCAAAAGCAAGCCCATATTGGTGATCTGAATTTGTTTCCCTTCCGTGATAGACCTTGTTGGTATTATAATCGTGAGGTCTGGATGCTGAAATAAAACGAGCAGTTTGAAACTCATTTGCAAGTGCTATCATCATTTGTTTTACAGGAGTCGCAAGACCATTAATTCTGTCTTCTTCTCCCCCTGGAATATCACTTCTTGCTCGTAATAGTTCTACATCTCCAGAAAACTTTGGCACATCAACCTCTTTTGTCCCTGCAATTTGTTCTGGTGTTAATTGTACCGGTTGCATATTTTTATATCTTTCTGCCTTTTGTGCCTCCCCAAATACTTTATTATAAAAACCACGCCCATTAGGGTTTCCATTACTTCCTATAATAGCATTTAAATCTCCTGCTCCATTTACTTTTGTACTTCCATGGTTATGAGAAAGAATAATTGCTTGTTTATAATCCTCGGAATTTGATTGGTAATTGCCTACCTCCTTTCTATTGCTTTCCATTAGTTCTACGGTTGCTCGTACAGAATCTTCAATACTAAAAGGATTCATATGAAATAACTTTGCTGTACCCCCACTAAATTGAAATATTCCAGAACAATTTGATGGGGAAAAAATAAATGGATTAAAAGTATGAGCACTTTCGTGTGCGGAAAGCCCTAATAAAATATTTGAAAACTCTTTTTCTCCACCAAAAGTATTTATAAGTGTTGCATATTTATCTGCATTGGTATTTAAAAAACTGGTTATAGCTGTATTCACTTCCGATCCCGACCCAAAACGATTTGTTTCGTGCATTCTGGCCGCCTTAAAAAATTTAATAAGAGACTTTCTTGCGGTTAGGTAATCCCCACCAATCTTTCCTAGTAATTCTTCATACTCTTGTCCTGTAAGATTTGTTATTTTTTTAGCGATTTCATTTTGAAGTTGTATTCGTTCCTCTATATTATATGGTTCCCCTGATCTTCTGCTCTGAATGTCCAGCGCATTAAATATATCCCTAAATGCCTTTACGCCTTCAATACTTTTCGTAGGACTTCCCTCCCCCCTGTCTCCTACTCCGCCAAGAAAGTCTTCTACTTCTTCTACGGTTTCTAAATCTTCGGCATACTTTCTATTTGCGAGTTTTGCGACTTCATCAAACGAAATATCTGCTGAAACGTCCTTTCCTCCATTCGCTTCTTTTAGTGATGCTCTCTCTTCTGCTGAAACAGTAAATTGCAAATGTCCATCTGTAGGTTTCAGAGCATATTCCCCGTTTTTAGAACGCGCTTTATACTCCTCTTCAGTAAGCACTCGAAAGGAATCTCCATTTACAATAGGGATATATTGTCCGGTTTCTACATCTACAAATCCGGGTCTTAGTTCACCCTTAAACATGAGCGAATTATTTCGATGTCCCACCATTGCTTTTCCATCAGCGGTTTCTACCATTACAAATTTTTCACTGTACGGTAAAATATTCCCCAGTCCTATACGATCTTCGGCATTATCGGTTGGGAACTTTACATCGTACCACAATTCTCCTTCTTCTTCTCGTGGCGTAGTCATGGTTGCTAAAACCATTTCAGGATTGTCCACTGCACTTTTTAAAAGGTTAGAAATTGCTTTATTATTCATATTTTTATACATTTCCTTAATTTCGCTTTTTATTTCAGGATCTTGAAGAACTTTTTGCAATACTGGCAAAACTTTTGCTCTTTCTTCTGAAGAAAGAGTGGAGAGTTTTACCAATACACTTCCAAGCGTATCAAACAGTTCTTTTCGAGTAGCGTTTACATCATTATTTGTTAAAAGGTCTTCTTGTTTGAGATTTTCATTTGCTTGCAACAACCTTTTAAGCTCTTCTAAAGCTTTATTGTCAATTTCTTTTACATTTTCGGTTTGTGCTTCAAACACATTTGGTGTGCTTGTATTTGGTTGTTCAGCCATATAAGAGTTATAAAAGTGCCTGTACTTCTTTTAAAATGTTTTGGATACGAGTAAGCCGAACTTTTTTTTGTGCCACACGCGCAGTAAGAGAAACGTTTTTTCGCTTTTCTTGTTGTATTTGTTCCCGTATTTGTTGTGTGGTGTCCGTCATATTTTTTTTTATATTTCCGCCTATTGTACTAAAAAGAAAAGAAAAAATCAAGATTTACGAAATATTTTGAGTAATTCTTTTTTTGATGTGCTAGGAGAGAAATGAAGACCCTCCGTCACTCTCGAGGAGGAGGTACTAGACGTGAGCAATCCATGCCCAAAAAAACATTGAAAATGGCTTACTATTGAGGTATAAAAGAAGTATGAGAAAAAGTCCGTGCGTTTCGCTGGTTCCATACTCTCCGTCTTGTGGATTCCCGCCTTCGCGGG
>CAIRYL010000050.1 GCA_903882825.1 uncultured Candidatus Peregrinibacteria bacterium
CATCTTTCTGTAAAACTCGAGTTCTGATTTTTGAATGGTAAACAGTTTTCCACTCTCTTCACAGGTAAAAGCCCATTGTAAAACATCATCTGGGATTTTAGAAATATCAGAAGGAAGATTCTTCATCATTTCTGCAGTGATGATTTTTTGTGCAACTGGAGCAGGCGGTTCGTAATCAGACCAATTGAATTTTTGTAATTGTACGGGCGTATGATTATACGCCCCTACAAGGGAATCCATTTTTGCATTTCTTTCCAAAACTTCTTCTTTTGTCAGTGGGAAATATTCGTTTGCGACGGTTTCGTTATATCCAAAAGGCGAAAGAGTTGGAGGGAAAAATTCTCCCCATTCTCCTGTTTTTTGCATATGTTCTATTATCTTTGGTACCAATTCTTCGTACTCTTCTTTGGTATACTGGCGGTTGAGGATGCAGTATTGTGCATTACGAAGCCCTATACAGCCAAAAAGGTTTTTAGATGAAAAACAACTATCGCAATAAAAACATTCAGAAACACGATTGCAGAATTTAGAAAAAAGAGTTCGTGAATCTTGATATGCGCCTAGATATTCATAACAAAGTTCGTTTTCTTCGGTAAAATTATTATCATAGCAATCTTTTAAATCTACCACTTGTGCACAAAATTCACAATCTTCTGAACGATCCGCGTAGTAGGAATCGGTCACATTTTTACACTGATAAATGTAATTCCCACTGACATTTTCGACACTATTGCTTTGCATATACCGATGAGGCATAGTAATTTTTAATTTTTGGAGTTCTTTTTCTAAATGAAGCCACGTTTGAGGATTAGAAATATCAAGTTCTTTCCGAAAATCTTCAAAAACCTTTTTAGAAACCTGTTTATTAAAAATAGAGTATTGCTTATTTCGTAGTCCTGCACAGCCAATGCAATCTCTACAATTTTGGAGCCCAAAACAATATAAAAGATTACTAGATCCATGACAGTCCTGACAATAAAAACATTCGTAGAGTTTTCTACAATCGGTACATTCATAGCATCCTTCGCATTCTCGTACCACCAAGGTATCAAGACAATTTTTAGAATAATATGGAGAACCATAATAGCAATCTTCACTGTACACCGATCCAAAGATAAGGTAAGAATCCTTAACATTCCCTACATAATTGCAATAGTCGCTATTTTCTGAGTTCCAAACGGAAATGGCGAGTTGAGGAACTTCCTTTTGGAGTTCTGCGTATTGATCAAAAAAAGACCGAAAAAAATTAAAATCTTTCCCAAAACTTTTTGCATCCCAATTATCGCTCCACCAAGCCTTCACATTATATACATGAACACCTCTTTGTGGATCAAAATTAGAAATAACCGGTTTCTCAGTCATCTCACATTTTCTCTTATACAGTTTTCGTTCATTTCGATGGGAAAACCTCCTCTTCCTTCTACACTCAGGACACAAAGTTGGCTCTGGAATACTGTATTTTACATTATTAAAAACCGGTGAAATTTTATCGTAAAATGCACGGTCTTCGTTTGTTACCGTAAAGCCGGTAGAACACCATTCGCA
>CAIRYL010000051.1 GCA_903882825.1 uncultured Candidatus Peregrinibacteria bacterium
CTCCCGAAGGGAGGTGTGGAACCAGTTTGCATATAATGGCTCCATAGTCTCTGTAAGGGGGCTGTGGAGCCAATATTTTTTCCCACTGCGAACCATTTTTTAAATTTCTTTCCATTTTGGCTCCAACGGTGTATAATTTTGCTCTCATTTTAATTTTTTTATTATGGAAAAATCTCCTGTAAAATTATTAGTTGTAGCAGAAAATATAGAAGCTTTCGGATTAGAATATTCATTACAAAAAGAAGAAATAACGGGTTTTGAATTGGAGGTAGTTGATCCAAAAACAGCTATAAAATGGAATCAGGCGGAGTTAAATGCAAGAATGCAAGCAGTAATCGGGATTTTGTATACCGGACAATTTGATTATCCGCTTGTTGAAACCCCAGAAAATCCAATGGTGGAAAATCCTTATAGAAATTATGCGAATTCACCTTTGGAAACATTTTTAAAATCCCAACCTGCCAATGCTTTTTCCATAGGAAAAACCCCAGCAGAATTTTTTATTTTCTTACAATCTCTTCCCTCGTCTTAATTTTTGTTTTGGTATCGCGTTTTTATTACTTTTGAATACGCAAAGAAATATCCACAGTGCCGGCACACAGGGTAAGTGAGCTTAAAGAAAGCACATCTACTCCGCATTGTTCGTACTCGTTCATTGTTTTTTCGGTAATACCCCCCGACGCTTCTAAAAAAATATTTTGTTGAACACGTTCCGTTTGAGAAATATTTCTTTGAATACGCTCTATTTCGGGAGGAAGAAAATTATCAAACATTATCACCTTTGGAAGCATTGTGTCTGCCTTGCAAAACACAGAATATACTTCTAAAAATTCGCTTTCTGTTTCTACTTCTACTTCAAAAAAAGAAGGAAATGGTTTTTTGTGTATTACATTTTGTATTTCTTGCAGAGAAGAAAGAAGCGCAATATGGTTTTCTTTTAAAAGTACCGCATCAAAAAGACCAAGCCGATGAGTAAGCCCCCCTCCTATTCCTACTGCTTTTTTGTCGAGCGGTCCCCAACAAGTTTTACGGGTAGCACACAAGGGCAGTGTGCACATTTTTTGTAAACGGTTGGTATGGGTGGCAATTCCACTCATCCGCATTAAAAGATTTATTATAGGACGCTCTAGCCGTAATAATTCTGGAGCGTTCCCCGTAAGCGTACAAAAACAATCTCCTTTTTGGAGTATTTCTCCGTCTTTTATATGCCATATTCCAAAAACATTTGGGAAAAAAGTATGTATGAGATATTCGGCTTCTTCTTGCCCCGCTAAAATTCCAGAAGATTTTGCGGTAAGAGTGGCATGTACTGTTTTATTTGCCCATTCGCCTATGCTATTCGTGGTAATATCTTCGCCATCGTGGTCTAATTCTTGCCGAAAAAATGATTGTACCCTTTGTGAATACCACTCGTTTTGAACAGTGCACAGGGAGAGTCGGTCATGTGGGAAAATCATATTTTATGAAAAATTTGAGAATGTTTCTGATTGTAAAACGTCTTGTGCTACCGAAAACGAAAATCCTCGAGAGGTTAAAAAGAGAAGGATTTTTGCTTTTTGTTGATATGGAGGCAAATGGGCAACGCTGGGAATTTTTTGAAAAAGCGCTTTTTTTGCCGATTCGTATTCTGTTTCTTTTGAAAAATATTCTTTTAATGCGGTTTCACAGGTTTCTTTTGCAATACCTTTTTGTAAAAGTTTTTGAAGATACCATTGTTTTCCTTTATTTTTTTGCTGGGCGTAATAGCGTATAAAATGCTCACTGTACTGCAGATCATTTATATATCCTTTTGTTTGTAAATCTTGTATGACGGCTTGGCATCCTGTTTTTTGTTGTGGAAATTTTTTCAAAAGTTTTTCCATCATTTCTTTTTCCGAATGCTCCCGTTTTGCCAGAAGATCAAATGCCAATGAATATAAATTTTCATTCATATTTTTATTATAAAATGTTCTTGTCAGTTTTTCAATTTGTTGCTAGCATGACCCCCTTTTATATTTTTTATGGCACGCGTTATTGTAGCAATTGGGCATCATGATGCAGATCCAGGAGCTGTTGCCAACGAAACCACCGAGCATGCAGAAGTGAAAAAAGTTGTAGAACAAGTCCAAAAAGAATTTCAAGCAGAAGGCGTGGAGATTTTTGTACCTCCTACGAGTCTTACCTTACCCGAAAAAATAGAATGGATTAATGAATATTTTACAGCGGATGATTTTTTAATAGAAGTACATCTCAATTCCGGAGCAGATGCTACGGCAACGGGTGTTTCCACTTGGTACTGTGATGGGAAAGAACCAGAAAAACAAGTGAGTGAATATTTTGCGAGTGCGCTTTCCACTCGTATGAATTTAAAAAACAGAGGGGCGAAACCCGATACCACCAATCGTCATGGACGATTAGGAATTGTGAGGGATACCATCCCTCATTCGTGGTTATTTGAAATAGCGTTTATTTCCAATCCTTCTGATTTAGAAAAATTTCGTCGAAAAGGCGTGTCTGCCATAAAAGAAAGCGTCACTGATTTATTTTTAAGTGGAAACCCATTATTGCCCCAATCGGAGCAGTGGCCATTTCGTGATGTTCCACCTTCACATTTTGCATTTGAAGCTATTAAAAAATCAAAAGCAAAAGGCATTATTAGTGGATATGAAAACCAAATTTTCCGCCCAAATTCTGGAATTACTCGGGCAGAAATTCTTATTTTATTAGATCGATTGGGAAGTTTATAACATTCTTATCGTAAACTTTCTATCGCTTGTTTTCGGTTTGCACTTCCAAAAATAAAGTTTCCGGCGACCAGCCAATTGGCGCCGGATTTTTTTGCCAGTTCTGCGGTAGTGGCATTTATTCCACCATCTATTTCAATATTTTTTTCAGGGAAATTTTTTCGGATTTCTTGTATTTTTTCTAAAACTTCTGGAATAAATTGTTGTCCTCCAAAACCTGGATTCACACTCATTACTAACACAAAATCTGCCATTGCAATGGCAGATTTACTACACGCAAAACTGGTGGTAGGATTTATAGCAACTCCTGCTTTTTTTCCACGTGCCCAAATTTGTTGAAAAACGCGATGTAAATGGGGACATACTTCAAAATGTACTGAAATCATTTCGGCGCCAGCGTTTATAAAATCTTCAATATATTGTTCTGGATGAACCATCATGAGGTGCACATCAAAAAAAGTCCTGGTGTGTATCTGTTTTAAAACCGGTGCGCCAAAAGTAAGGTTTGGAACAAAATTTCCATCCATTACATCAAAATGTATGCCATCCGAAAAATCATCAATAGTCTCAATTTCTTGTTGTAATGCTCCCATATTGGCCGAAAGAAGCGAAGGGAAAATTTGTAGATTTGGCATATCAGCAGAGAAAAGAAGAATATGAAATTATAGTTACTGTACCCATTTTTAAGACTTCCGAAAAGATTTTATTTTTATTATTAAAAAACACTTTGACATATTTGTCAATAAATTGTAAAATGCTAGGAATTTTATTTTTTACCAAATGGACCAACAGACTTTTCAAAAAGCAGCAGAAATGATTCATTCCGCCAATAGTATTTTACTCGTTCCTCACGTTCGCATGGATTGTGATGCGATGTCTTCTACCATTGCGATGTTTCTCTTCCTTCAAAAAATGGGGAAACGCGTAACGGCTGTTTGTTCTGATCCCGTCCCAGAAGCATATCAGTTTCTTCCGTCGACGGATATTTTTAAACATCATATTGAAGGCGGAAATGAAGACCTTATTGTTACTATTGATACGACACAAGTCCCATTTAAAGACCTTCGCTATACTCTTGAAGAAGGAAAAGTAAATATTGTTCTTTCTGCAGAAAATGGGAGTTTTTCCGAAAGTGATTTTTCATTTCAAAAATATTCTCAGGCGCCAGACCTTATTATTTCTTTGGATACTGCCGATCTTCCACAACTTGGAAAGCTCTATGAAGATAATGCAGAACTTTTTCGGAGGGTTCCATTTTTAAATATCGATCACCACGTTTCAAATACAAATTTTGGAACACTCAATCTCGTGGTGATGACCAATTGTTCCACAACCGAAACCCTGTATGACTTGTTTCCTTATATTTCTGAGGAAAGTGAGAAACTTATGGATGAAGATATTGTAACGCTTATTCTTGCAGGAATGATTACCGATACTGGAAGTTTTCAACACGCCAATACAACACCAAAAGCACTCGATATTGCGGGAAATCTTATTGAAAAAGGTGCCAGACAACAAGAAATTATTAAATATCTCTTTAAAACTAAAGAAATTTCTACCCTTCGTTTATGGGGAAGAATTCTTTCAAAAATTCAAAATGATCCTATTTATAGGTTGGTATGGAGTTCGGTGAATATGAATGATTTATTAGAAACCGAATCAAAATCTGATGAAACAGAAGGTCTTATCGATGAACTTTTGGCAACCACTCCTGGAAGTGAAATGGTACTTTTGGTTCGAGAACGTGAAGATGGCGCCATTGCAACCAGCATTCGCACCAGTTCAAATTTTGTAAATGCTATTGAACTTGCTTCTCAATTTGGAGGTGGTGGACATCGCCAATCTGCAGGATTTAAAATTTATAATAGAGGGGGGAAAAGTTTTGAAGAAATTTTAGGGGATATTATTACGAGTGCAAAAGTATTCCAAGCGAATCGACTGAAAATTACACCACCACAAGGAATTGTTCTTCCTGTTCTTGACACTGATACTCTTCCGTTTTCTCCAAATAGTATCAATGCCTCAGAATCATTTCCCGATTTTTCCGAAGAATCTGTTCCAGCACCTTCTGCTCAACATATTCCTCCATTAGAAGGATTTGATCCGCCACAAGATTATAGAAATGAACACGATCAGGAACATTTTCTTTCAGAATCTATTGCTCCATCTTCTGAAGAAATTTCAGGATTTTCGTTTTCTTCCATGAGTAATGTACCCGTTACCGAATCTTTTTCTTCGGAAATATCGTCTCCTCCAGAAATCCCTACCGATTTTTCTGATCCAGTTTTTACCCCATTTTCTGAAGATTCAACCACGGAAGAATTTGATTCCACACCTCTTTCCCCATTTTTAGAAAATGAAAATCCCGTATCTCCCACATCAGAACCAGGAGAAGAATCTTTTCCGATCCCATCTGACAAGGAAATAGAAATGGAAGAGACTTTCCCGAACTTTTCTTTTGAAGAAATTGCCCCCAATATTAATGATCAAGACCATTCTTCCGAATCTACAGGATCAGAAATTTCTTCACTTCTGCATCAACAAAACGCCGAGAAAATTCCAGAATCAAACACGTTCTCTGCCCTCAATGCTCCCGAAACAGATTTTGCAGAAAATACAAATACCTCCGAAAATAATTTTGGAAAAACTGATGATTTTGAAGCTTTTATGGCACGTATAAAAGAAGAAGAATTAAAAAAACAAAAAGAAAAACCAGAAATAGAAACATCTTTTGCTGGTACTGAAGAATTTTTTAACAGCAAAACCGAAGACCAAACTCAAGCCCTTTTAGAAGAAATTCAAGCCGAAAGATCTCGTGGGATTCCTTCTCCAAATAGTCCTATGCCAATGCCAGTAATTCCGAGTTCGAATGAAAATCCCAACACTCCAAAACCTATTTTTGAAATGTTTTTTAAGAAAAAAGAAGGAGTAACAGCGTTTCCCTCATCTGAAGATCTGGTACATGGAGACGAAACAGTGAATATTTAAAAAACTCAAGATTTTTCAGGAGTGAACGATGAAAAATGACTTAAAATATGGATTGCTTTGTTCCTCGAGAGTGACTGAACCGCACTTTTCCAGACTTTCCATAAAGAAAACTCGAAAAAATAAAGCATAGTATTTGTATCTTTCCAGTTGGAAAGTTTTTAGAAAGTGAGATAAAATCTCTTATTCAGGATTTTTTTAAAAGTTTTTACAAAAATCTACCAACATTCGTACATTTCGCCCTGTTGCCATTTGTGTCCCATCATCAAATGCTACAGACGCAATATCTAAATGGCACCAAGGTGTTTTGTCGGTTACGAAATTTTTTAAAAAAAGACCGCCTTCAATGGTTCCTGGTTTTAATTTTTTTGCAGAATTTACGAGATCGGCAATAGGGGATTCAAGCGCTTTTTCATATCGTGCATGCAGGGGAAGTTCCCACAGTGGTTCTCCTGTTTTTTCAGATGCTTTTTTTAAAGCAGAAAAAAGTTTTTCATCCGTAGAAAGTCCAGCTGTAAAATCATCTCCTACGGCATACGCGCATGCTCCTGTTAAAGTTGCGAGATCAATCATCGCACGGGGTTGGTATGTTTGTTCGGCGTACGTGAGTGCATCTGCTAAAATAAGACGTCCTTCAGCGTCGGTGTTCGTCACTTCTACGGTTTTTCCATTCATCATCGTGAGAACATCGTCTGGTTTATACGAATCTCGACTGAGTAAATTTTCTGCTATAGGCAAAACGGCAATTACATTTTTTGGGACTTTTAAAAGCACTATCGCTAAAAATGCCCCTAAAACAGTAGCAGCGCCTGAAAGATCTTGTTTCATACCCACCATGGAATTTGATGGCTTTAAAGAAAGACCACCAGTGTCATAGGTAATACCTTTTCCAATCATTGCGATTGGTTTTTCTTCTTTTTTTCCATTTAAAAATTCTAAAACTATAAATCTTGGTTTTTCATCACTCGCCTGACCCACTCCTAAAATTCCACCAGCGGAAAGTTTTTTTAAAGATTCTACTGAAAGTATCTCTATTTTTACTCCTTTTTTCCCTTTCATTTCTTCCAGGGCTTTTTGTTCAAAAAATGAAGGATTTGCAATAGAAGGAGGAGTGTTAATAAGATCTTTTGTGAGTGAAAGTGATTGAAAAAGAAATTGTAATTCAGATTGTTTTTGCGCATTTTCCGCACGAAGAAATGTAATTTTTTGAAGTTCTTTTCCTCCAGACTCTTTTTGAGATTCTTGATATTTTTTTCCTTTATAACTCTTAAAATCATAAGTTCCAAATATTACACCTTCGCAAAAGGCATCCCAAAAAGATTCTGAAGTGGAAATACCACCTGGTGCAACGGCTATTTCTTCAAAACGATATTGTTTGGCGATGGAAAACACTTTTTCTCCAGCTTCTCGTGCACTGCGCTCATCAAAACCTTTTCGCTTTCCCAGAAAAAAAATAAGAACCGGAGCATCTCCAGAAAACGCCGGAATTACACCAGATTGAGGAATACTTTTTTCTTGAAAAACATTTCTTACTGCTCGTTTTTGTGCTCTTGAAAGAGGAATAAACGCCTTTCTTCCTTTGTTTTGAGTTTCCTCTTCAAAAAAAGGAAATAGAATAGGTGTTTTTGAAGACGGAGAGGACGGAATGGAAAGAGAAAAAATAAAATCAATCATACAGAAAAGAAAAATGAAGCAACAGGGCACAGTGTGCCAAATTTCTTTTAAAAATCAAAATCTCTTTCTCCTCTTTTTTGTTTTTTCTTTCTCTATTTTTATAAAAAACATGAAAAAGTCTTGACGGCTTTTGCAGAGGTCAGTAGAATCGGCGAGCTCTCTTTTCTTTTGAATCACGAATTTAGGAAAATTTTGAAAAGAAATTTTTCTTCCTGTGCCCTTCAAGAAAAGGACTCATTTTTGTTGGCTTTTGTGAACGGAATTATTGGACGAAAAATCGGCATGGCTCAAACCTTCGGTAAAAACGGAGAGGTGTTGCCCGTTACGTATCTTCGGTGCGAACCGAATACAGTACACGATCTTAAGACTCTCGATCGAGATGGCTACGAATCCGTAGTGCTCGCATTTGAAGATCTTGGGAAAAAGGCAACGAAAAATAAGAAATATCGAGTAATAAAAGAATTCCCGGGGCATCCTGCCGGGGTAGAGAAAGGTGTAGAGGTAAATGTTGGAGTATTTGAACCAGAAGAAAAAATAACAATTGTGGGGATTTCAAAGGGGAAAGGTTTTCAAGGAAGAGTGCGACGACATAATTGTCATGTGGCACGACGTACACATGGAACGAAATATGGGCGTCATGGATCGAGTGGATCAATTGCTATTACTGCCCGTTCTCAGCCCGGAATAAAAATGCCAGGGCGAATGGGAAGTGATCAAATTACGCTTCATAAACGAGAAGTGGTAGTGGTGGACAAAGAAAGAAATCTTATTGCGGTAAAAGGACCGGTTCCAGGGGCGGTAAATTCTCTGGTGTACCTTAAAAAATCTGTATCATGAAAGCACCTCTGTATACCTCTGTTGGAGAAAAAAAGGGAGAAGTTTCTTTGAATGAAAGTATCTTTGAAGTTTCAGCTTCTCCAGGATTACTACACGAGGCACTTATCCGACAACATTCTAATGCGCGACTTGGAAATGCAAAAACGCTCACACGCGCAGAAGTTCGAGGGGGAGGTCGAAAGCCTTATCGACAAAAAGGAACTGGGCGAGCTCGTCAGGGAACTATTAGTGCGCCTCATTATAGAGGAGGAGGAGTTGTTTTTGGACCCACTGGTCGAGAAAATTATGAAAAAGAGATGCCAAGAAAAATGAGAAGAAAAGCTCTTTTTGGCTCCCTTTCTGTAAAAGCAGAAAATGGAAAAATTGCAATCCTTGAGTCTTTTGATGAAAAAATCCCAAAAACAAAAGCGTTTGTACTTTTTTTAGAAAAAGTTGCACCTCGAGAGAAAGTTTTATTAGTAATTCCTCAGAAAGATATGATTATTGAAAAAAGCGTATCAAATATTCCAGGAGTAAAGGTAATTCTTTCGGGATACTTGAATATTGCTGATGTGATGTCTTTTGGGACGCTTATATTTTTAGAGAGTGGTCTGAAAAAGACAGAGGAAATCTTTCTTTCGTAAATTTTAGATATATGGATATTTCACATGTTCTTCTTCGGCCAGTCATTACTGAAAAAGCGGTAAAAGCCGAACAAAGTGTGGCACGAACGTATGTTTTCTTGGTGCATCTTGATGCCGGAAAATTGGAAGTAAAAAGAGCTATTCAGCAGTTTTATGGGAGAGAAGTAGATTCTATTCGAATTTCCACGCTTCCTAAAAAAACAAGACTTTTGGGTCGTGGAAAAGAGATGACGAAAAGGAAGGAAAGAAAAAAGGCATATGTTCGATTAAAGGGCGATGATCCTTTAGAAGTGGTAGAAGTGATACTTTCTCAGAAAATGAGAGAGAAAAAAGTAAAGTAATCTTAATTTTTTCGCATGGCTGTAAAAACCTATAAACCAACGACGAATGGACGACGAAATATGAGCGTCGTCGATTACTCTGTGCTCACGAAACAGAAGCCAGAAAAATCTCTTTTAGTGAAAAAGGTAGCAACAAATGGGCGGAATGCTCATGGTCATATTACTATTCGACACAGAGGAGGAGGAGTAAAGCGTCATTATCGTATTATTGATTTTAAAAGATTAGACCGTATAGATATTCCCGCAAAAGTGGTGAGTATTGAATATGATCCAAATCGAACTGCTTTTATTTCTTTGCTTCATTATGTAGATGGAGTAAAACGTTATATCCTCTCACCAGAGGGGATTCAAGTAGATGATGTGGTGACTATTTCTGATCAAGGAAAAGTAAAACCAGGAAATAGGATGCCTATTAAAAATATTCCAGTGGGATATAGTATTCATGATTTAGAGCTTACTCCTGGGAAAGGTGGTCAGCTTATTCGAAGTGCTGGTGGCTATGGAAAAGTAACTTCTTTAGATGGGGAAATGGCATATGTTCAACTTCCTTCTGGTGAAGTGAGACTTATTTCGAAAGATTGTTATGCAACGGTGGGAGTTGTTTCTAACTCTGATCATTCAAATGTGAAAATTGGAAAAGCAGGAAGAGTGCGAAAGATGGGAAGACGTCCACAGGTGCTTGGAAAATCTATGAATGCCGTAGACCATCCTCATGGAGGAGGAGAAGGACATTCTCCAATCGGTATGAAAGCTCCAAAAACACCTTGGGGAGCTCCTGCATTAGGTTGTAAAACAAGACGTCGGAAAAAGGCATCTTCTCAGTATATTGTTTCCGCCCGAAAAAAATAATTTTTTGTTTCTGTTATGGCACGAAGTTTAAAAAAAGGCCCATACGTTGAACCAAAGCTCCTCAAAAAGGTGCTGAGAATGGCTTCTGAAGATTCAAAAAAACCTATTAAAACGTGGGCTCGTCGTTCAGATATTCATCCAGATTTTGTGGGATTAACATTTCTTGTTCATAATGGGAAACAACATCTTCCGGTGTATGTAAATGAAAATATGGTAGGTCATAAATTAGGGGAATTTTCTCCAACTCGAAAATTTAAAGCCCATGGAGGCAAGAAAAAATAGCATTCTTATTTCTTTTATATATGAGAGCGATAGTAAAATCCCTTCGGATATCTCCTCGAAAAGCAAACCTCGTTGCCGATTTGGTTCGAGGAAAAGTTGCCAGTGATGCAGTGTTACTGCTCAGTCGTCTTCCTAAAAAAGCAGCAAAAATGCTCAAAAAGGGTATTCAATCAGCCATGGCAAATGCAAAGAATAATTTTGCACAAAAAGAAGAAAGTCTCGTTATTGATCGTATTTTAGTGACGAAAGGACCAACTCTGAAGCGTAATATTCCTATTTCTCGGGGGCGAGCGGCTCCTTTATTAAAGAGAAGTTCACATTTTTTGATTGAGCTTTCTGCACGCTAATTTTTATTTTTTCCTTATTTGTTATGGGTCAAAAAGTTAACCCCATTGGTCTTCGTTCAGGAATACGCCGAGAGTGGACCGGAAAATGGTTCGCAGAAGGAAAAGCGTACTCTTCAGGACTTTTGGAGGATATTAAAATTAGAAAATTCTTAAAGAAAAACTATAACGAAGCAGGAATTGCAAAGGTTGAAATAGAAAGAAGTCCTAAAA